>NZ_JRJB01000002.1:0-225559 GCF_000760615.1 Lactobacillus sp. wkB10
CCATTTTCAAAGTAGTTGAATATTTAGTCATGAAAAAAGTGCTCCTAATAGTCAGATTAATGTCTAACTATTATGGAGCACTTCAATTGAACAGATTTAATCTAGAGGGTTATCTAATAACACTATTTTTTTATTGGTTGATGTTTACTTCATTAAAAATATAACAGAACAAAATTTACAGATTTATTTAGTTATTTTGGTGCCATGCCCAAATGATCCCTTTTGTCTAATCGTTTTAGCAGCAGCTAAAGCAGCTTTAGTTAGACTCTCATTTATATCTTCTTCTGACAGATTTTTTAGGTTTTTAGTTTTAGTGAGCAAATAGACAACTAAATTGGCAAAAAAAGTATCTCCTGCACCCATAGTATCAATAGGTGCTGGATCATATTTAACTTGGCCAACATACTTTTTCCTGTGATTACAGTCAAATAGCAAGGGAGGCTTACCGCCATTTGTAAATAAGACCAAAGTTGTATTAAGTTTAATACATTGCTTTAATATTCTTTCCAAATCATCAGCTTTTGCTTCCGATAAAGAAAATTGCGCAATATCAACATTTTTAGCTACTTGATCTAAATATTCAGCAGTATGATATTTGGCCATTTCGGAAAAATCATAGGCAATTATAATTCCTCTTTGGTGAAGTTTAGCAATAACATTTTCAGAATTTGCATGGCAAGCACTATAAACTACAAGTGCCGAATCCAACATTTTTAATAAACCAGGTTCATCTAGTGAAGGCAATAGCCTGGTACCTCTTATACTGTCAATAAATTGACGATCCCCATCCACAATGTTTACAAAAGTCTTTTCGGTTTGGGCATTAATTCGATTGCAAAATGATGTATTTACGTTTTCATCTTTTAAACTATTTAAGATTAATTCCCCATCATCATCTTTTGCCAGACTACCAACATAGTATGAATCAACAAGTTGCTTTGGTGCAAAAACAGAAAAGTTAACTGCATTGCCCCCAGGATATTTTACATTTTGGTTTTGATAGTAATCTACTACATTATCTCCCAAACCGACAACGTATTTCTTTGACATCTTAAGCAGCTCACTATCTAATAATCTACCACTCGATAATAGCGACGCTTAGTTAGAGGATGATTTCTAATATTTTCCAAATGTAAACTCACTCTGCGTAAAGCGGCCCACATTACTGAAGGCTCAACTATTGGTCTAAATTTCGCTGAAATATGGGGTAAAGTGAATTCTTTCATATCAAACTTGGTGAATTGGTCTGTATATTTAGTAGCAAAGTTAGCCACTCGCTCGTCTAGTGGCCTCGTCGCTCCTTCTGATTCAAGCAACACCACTGGAACATCTTTATCAACCAATTCAAATGTACCATGAAAAAATTCAGGTGAACTAACTGATTTGGTTCTAAGCCATTGCGATTCTTCTAATACACACATTGAATAACTATATGTCGTTCCCCACAGGTCGCCAGAGCCAACCCATATTTGATAGTCGACATTTTGATATTTTTCTGCAAATTCTTTTGCCTTACTGTCAACCTCTTGGGCAACAACATTCATATCTTCTGGCAATGACTTAAGTTCATTAGCAAATTTTTCATAGTCATTAAATTCATTATTCACTTGCATAATTTTGCCAATCAAGAAATAAAAAGCTAATTCCTGAGGATGATAGCCAAAAGTATTAACGGCATATGTTGAGTGCTGTGCTAGTGGCGTATTATCTTTGTTAACAATTGAAATAGTTCGTACACCCAATTGTTCCATCTTTTCAGCTAAAGCAACAGTTTCCTTAGTATCACCTGATTTAGAAAGTAGAATAACTATACTATTTTTGTTTAGTTTCTTACTTCCTACAGCTAAAAAGTCTGCGGCTGTCAGCAAATAGCTGGGAATTGATGACTTACTTTCCATCCAATAGTTAAATGGCTGCATCACAGCATTTGAACCACCAGAGGCAGTGAAAAATATATTACTAATTCCTTCTTTTTGCACTTTCAGAGCAATTTGTTCAATGTCAGCCCGTAAGCTATATGCTTTTTTCCCTTCAGTTACAAACTTTTCAGCGTCAAACTTTAACATTACAGTTTTCCTTTCTTCTATGCCTTTAAAATTCCTAAATAAGCCATTAAAATGCCGAATACAAAAATTCCGACTAATATAGTAATTGTTGATACCTTTTTCTTTAATAACCAATAAATAAACAGCACACACGCAAGAGGCAACATATTCGGTAAAACACCGTTAATCATAGCGTTCCATGTTTGGGCATCATTTCCCTGACCAAGCTTACCTGCAACGGTGATTGTTACCATACTTGCCGACATTCCGCCAATAACCATCAAACCAAGAATTGATGCGCCATATGCAAATTTTTCAAGCAAACCAGAAGACTCGGCACTCTTTAGCATTGAAGCTCCCAAGTCATATCCTTTGACTAAACCAATCCAGCGTACTAAAAGTGCGGGGACGTTGTAGACTAACAAAAATAATATTGGACCTAAGATACTACCTTTTAATGCAAAAGAAGTTCCTAAGCCAGTGGCTAAAATTCTTAAAGTGCCCCAAAAGAATGAATCTCCGATTCCTGAAAGAGGTCCCATCAAAGCAGCTTTAACATTATTTATTGATTCCGGATCAAAATTATCTGGGTTTTTGGCATTTTCTTCTTCCATTGCTGTAGTAATTCCCATTACCAACGTAGAAAGTGGTGGTGAGCAATTGAAAAAAGCCATATGCCTTTGAAGGGCCTCACTTCGTTGCTTTTTTTCTGGATATAACTTGTCTAGAACCTTATTCATGGCATAGCTATAGCCCATATTTTGTTGTCTTTCAAAATTCCAAGAAGCTTCTAATGTGAGAGAACGCCAAAATATTCCTTTTAAATCTTTTCTAGTAATGGCTTTTGTAGCAGAATCAGAACTCATTATCATCATCCCCTCCTGGATTATTATTTAACTTATTAGCATCAATTTTATTTTCAAGATGCAGCACAATGTACATTAGGCAGAACGCAAAGATGGAAATTCCCAAAATTGGTATTTTTAAATAACTGTACAATGCAAAACCAAGTACAAAGTAAATCGCCACATTTTTCTTTAAAATCATTTCCAACAATAAAGCAAAACCTAATGCTGGCATTATTCCAGCTGCAACATTTATACCATTTTGAACAAAATCAGGGATCATATTGAGCAATTTTGTCATTACCGGGCCACCTAAGTAAAAAGCAAGCCCGACAAAAATCGCTCTCGGTATACATTTGACTGTGATAAAACCATACATGTTCATTCTGCTCAGATGTCTACTATCACCTTGTTCAGCATATTTATCGCCCTTCTTTAAGAATATAGGTAAAATTACAATCGTTAATAAATTGTCAATAATCAAATACAGTGCTGCAACCGGAAAGGCTAAAGTAATCGCAAAACCAGCTCCCTTACCTGTTGATATTGCAAAGGCTGTACCCAAAACTCCTCCAGCTGGAACATCTGGCGGCCTAGAAGCGCCAATAGTAATTGCGCCCATAAATGCCAGTTCAATAGTTGCACCCATTATGATTCCAGTCCTTAAATCGCCTAGAACTAATCCAGTTAGTGCTCCAGTAACAAGTGGTCTAGACAAGTTACTAGTTCCAGTTAACCAGTCGGCTGGAGCAAGAGCTGTAATTAAGGCTAGCAAAATTGATTGAGTCAATGTGTTCATTTTTCAAACCTCCTTTTTAGTATTTATAACCGTTTAATCAAATCTATTTTTTTATCTGTTGGTACCATTTGGGCAAATATTTCTATGTTTTTTTGTGCTAATTGTTTGAGATCAGATATATCTTTATCATTTAAAAAAACTGAAGAGGTTATTTGGACAGAACCAACAGTTTTACTAGTTCCGCCAACATTAAGTTCCTTTATTTGTGGGCAACCGCTTAACAATTGGTAAGCATCATTAACCGTTTTTAGAACGATGAAGAGACGATATTTATCAGTAACACCTGAATTTATTTGATTAACAGAATCAGCAATAGTTTTAACTACGACTTTTACACCCTGGGGTGCTGCCAATTTTAATGCAGTCATTTGCATATCATTATTTGCTGCTGCATCGTTCGCAACCAAAATACAATTAGCGCCAATAGCAGAAATCCAAGAAAATGCAACTTGCCCATGAACAAGTCTATGGTCTACCCTTGTCCCAATAATCATTGTTTTCTACTTCCTTTTTTAAAATTCATCTCGTTTAATATCAAGATTAATTTCATTGCAAAATTTAACGCTGTCTTTTGCGCTTTTGATTGATCTTTTTATAATTTTATTGATATTATCTTGAGACTTTTGTTCTATTTTTAAAACTAATTCAATAATTAAAGGCAAAGATAAACCAGCAATTAAATACAGATTCCCCTCTTTATTCAAATACTTCATCCAGTTATTATTAACGCTGCCACCAAAGATATCAGTACACACTATAATAGTTTGCCCACGATTTTGATTTAAGTAATCTACTATCTTCTTTTCAATATCATCATTGCCATCTACATACGCATTGATGTAATCGAGAAATTTTACATCACCAACTATCATCTTGGCCGACTGGACAACGCCTTGTGCCATTGTCCCATGACTCATGCATAAAATTTTCATTTTTACCATCGGCTCCTTACTAGATCTTTATTAATTGACTAACTAAAAACTGAGGTTTTAATCAAATTAATAAGGGATTCTCTTGTAATACCTACGAACAGTCAGGGGATGCTTTCTTTGATCTGAAAGATATGCACTAACTCTTTCCAAAATTGTGGCTAATACGATAGGGGAAATAATCTTTCTAGTTTCATTTGAAATATCCATTTGATAGTCTTTCGTATCGATCACAGTAATAGTATCTGTAACTTCTGGTAAGAAGTGACGAACACGATCAACAATTGGTCTTGAAAAATCCTCTCCTTCAAAGACAATGACACTAACACCCTTTTCAACTAATTCCAGTGTTCCATGGAAAAAGTCTGCAGCCTGTACAGGTCTGGTTTTTACCCACTGCATTTCTTCTAAAATACACATACCGTAATAATATGCTTCAGTAAATGAATCACCTGCACCAGTAATAATGTGATATGGGGTATCTTGAAATTTCTGAGCAAATTCTTTCGCCATAGGTTCTGCCTGTTGTTTTACTGTTAATAATTCTTCAGGCAATTTGGCAAAATCTTGGAAATAGGAATCATATTTTTCAGTTGTAATTTCACCCTTTTTTAGCATTACTCGCAGAACTATCATCAAGCCCTGTAAATAATAACTTTCGGAACTCGTGTCATCCAAAACGTCATTATAAACAGTGTAGGTTGCCTCTTTTTCAAGTGGTGTATTTGGACTGCCAACAAGTGCCAATGTTTTAACATGCTTTTTATTACAAAAATCAACTAGTTCCAATGTTTCTTTAGTTGTTCCAGATAATGATGGAATAACAACTAATGATTTGCTTGAAAAAGTTTTATTGGGAGATGCAATGAATTCAGCTGCTAAAACCCGCTGAAATGGAAAAGCACTTCTAGTCCTTGCAAATTCAATAGTAGAGTCAAACAAAATTCCCACACCACCAGAGCCGATAAAGAAGATATTATCAATTTCAGGTAGTAATTCATCAATAATATTATTGATATTATCCTTTTGCTTTACTGCCCCTGTTTGAGTCTTCAAAAATCTGTTTTTATCAAAGTTAAACATTTTATTCCTCCTAAAAATTACCTTTGGTTAACTTTTACGAGTAAAGATTAGCATTTATATTACAATGTGTCAATATTTTGTTGACATTATTATTTACCAAAGGTAATATATAATTCGTAAGCGATTACAAATTGAAGGGAGTAAAACATGATTTCACTATTCAGAATTGATGACCGTCTTATTCATGGGCAAGTTGCAATGGCTTGGTCTAAGGCAGCTAACGCTGACATAATCATAGCAGTAGACAAGACAGCAGCTAATGATCAATTACAAAAAATGGCTTTACTTTTAGCCAAACCGTCGGGGGTCGAAGCTAAAATAATTGATCCTAAAGATTTTGCTAAAACATACCAAGAGGTAAAAGAAAGTAAAGTTATGGTAGTAATTGGTAATCCGATTGATGCCAGCAAAATAGTCAAAGAACTAAAAGGAAAAGAAAATTTTGATATCAACTTAGGTAACCTAAAAAGTGGTGAAAATAAAGAAAAAATTTCTGGATCTATTTATGTAACTCCAGAAGAAAAGTCAGCATTAGAAGAGATAAAAAAAGATGGCTTTAAGATTTACATTCAAGGCACACCAACTTCGAAGAAAGATTTTTATTAATTTAATTCTAAATTAAGTTGAAAGGGATGAATTTAAATGATACTAAAAAATTTACTTATAGCTCTTGTTGCTTATATTTCGCAACTTGATGAAAGATATCTCGGGGCATCAATGATGAATCGGCCTATTATTATTGGGCCTGTCGTGGGTCTTATATTAGGCGATTTACAAAAAGGCATTGTCATTGGTGCAGCTTTAGAGGCAATGTTTATTGGTATAGTTACAATTGGTGCAGCCTTACCACCTGATGTTGGTGTAGCCAGCGCAATCGCAACGGCCTTAGCAATTCAAAGTGGTGCTAGTACCAACGTTGCGGTAACTTTAGCAATGCCGTTTGCCATAGTTGCTCAAGGACTTAACATGTTGGCATTCACACTTAACTCTTACACTATCAAAAAAGGCAGAGACGCAATTAAAAGACATAATTTTAAGAGTATGCAAAGATGGCATTTTTTCCCATTAATTCTTAGATTGCCTTCTGGAATCTTGACTTTTTTAGTACTTCAACTGGGAACAAAAGCTGCGCAATCTTTGATAGCTTTATTACCAACAAAGATAATGACTTCTTTTTCAGTCGCGGCCGGTCTGCTTCCAGCAGTTGGATTTGCAATGCTAATACAAATGATGATGGATAAAAAAGTTGCTCCTTACTTCTTTATTGGTTTCATTCTTAGTTCATATTTAAAGATGCCGGTAATTGGAGTCTCAGTACTTGCTTTACTAATTGCACTTTTAATAACTCAAAAAAATAATGCAGCAAAGAATAATCAACAGTAAATAGAGGTGATTTTTTATGGCTAAAAAGAAATTAACAGTTAAGGATTTAAATCGGGTATTCTGGCGCTCTTTTGCATTGCAAGGATCAGAATCTTATACAGACATGCAGGGAATGGGCTATACTTTTTCAATTTTGCCAGCTCTTAAAAAGATTTATGCTGGCAATGATGATAAACTCTACGAATCTGCATTACGAAATACAGCTCTTTTTAATACGACTCCCCACATAGCTACATTTATTATGGGAATGTCATTAGCCCTGGAAGAAGAAAACTCTGTTGACCCAGATTTTAACGTTGAGGCAATTTCCTCCTTAAAAGCGGCGTTGATGGGTCCTGTAGCAGGGATCGGAGATACTTTATATTGGGGGACATTTAGAGTAATTGCTGCAGGAATTGGTCTTTCTCTTGCTACTCAAGGTAATATTTTGGGACCGATTCTCTACTTTTTAATCTATACTACATTACACTTTATTGGCCGCTATGGTGGAATAAGGTTAGGTTATAGCATGGGCGCCAAGGCAATGGAAAAAGCTTATGAAGGAAATTATCTTGAAAAATTTACATTAGCTGCTTCTATTGTTGGTTTGATGTCCATTGGTTCCATGACTTCTTCATTAGTTAACTTTAAAATTTCTGCAATATTTAAAACTGCCGGTGGCACAATTAATGTTCAAAACATTCTTAATGATATCTTTCCTGGACTGCTGCCCCTTGGATTAACCTTTTTAATGTATTACCTGTTAAAGAAAAAGGTTAAGGTAATCTGGTTAATCTTAGGAATTTTCGTTCTTGCTATTGCAGGAGTTTATCTAAATATCCTAAAGTAAAGAATTGTTATTAATAAAAAAATGTGCAAAACGCATTATTTGCGGTTTTACACATTTTTTCTTTGTTCAACTGGAAATCACTAAATGAATCTTATATATGATAGAATTAATATTTACTATATTAGTTTATTTTAAAAAAAGAGTATTAAAATAGGTAACAGTTAGTTATCTTGCTATGACCTATTATTAAAGTATACACTTAAATATATAAGAAATTTTGCTAAAATTAAATAAAATTAGTTAGTTTATTTGAACTAACAGTTTTGTCAGTAGCTATGCTTGTTATATAATTCTACAAGTTACAGAACTGGGACCAGGTTCCAAAATTTATACTCACATTGGGTGTGGTTATTAATGATATATAAACAAATTAAAGAAAAGATTTTCAATCAATACATTAAAGTGGCAGACAAAACCGGTTTAATTCCTTCTGAAAGAAGTTTATCAGAAAAATATAAAGTAAGCCGGCCAACTATCAGAAAGGCCTTAACTTCATTAGAACAAGATGGTCTGATAACTAAAGACTATGGTCGAGGCTATATAATTAATCAAACTGCATCTGGCCAAGATAAATATGTAGATCATGAGCTAAGTACATTTATTGGCTTTTTTGAAGATGCCGAACACCAGCAAAAACCAACTTCTTCAAAAGTTTTACAGCAATCAGTAGAATATGCGGATGAAAATATCGCTAAAAAGCTAAATCTTGAAAAAGGCGATCCAATTTTTGTTTTGTCAAGAATACGTTATATAAAAGAAACACCAATGTGTGTTGCCAGATCTTACATCCCACTAAAATTTGATGGTAACTTAATAAATCAAGATTTCAGTGAAAAATCTTTATTTACTACTCTAAAAGATAGTGGCCTTCAATTAGACAAAGCTAAGCGTACAATTGAAGTCGTTAGAGAGGAATCACCCGACTATCTTTATTTAAAGATAGATAAAAGTGAACCAATTTTAAAATTTACCAGCATAGGTTATACCAAAAAAGGTATTCCATTTGAATACGAGGAGTCAAGATATCCTGCCTACAAAGTAAAATTTGAAAGTACTGTTTGCTAGATTTGATAATCACAGAAAGCAAAAAATGTTCTTAAACGTAAAACGTTCAAGAACATTTTTTATTAGAGTTATTCTCTTAATAATCTTTTTGCCAAAGCAAAATCACCAACAGTCGCAGAACCATTATTACTGATTTCCGGCATTGTTATATATTTTTCTAATGGTGGCACGTGGACATAATCATTCAATAATGTCGCAAAATCACGCCGTACTTTTTCAAGAAACTTTTCACTGGTAACGCCGCCGCCAAAGACAATTTTATCCGGGCGTAAAATTAAAGTGACTTGCAAGGCAGCCTGTGCTACATAGTAGCTCATAATATCCCACACAGGATCGGAAAGCGGCACATCTTTACCAGATTTGTTAAGACGTGCTTCAAACGTAGGACCTGAAACCAAACCTTCCAAGCAATCTTTATGAAAAGGACAAACACCAGCAAAATCCAAGTCATCTGGATGGCGCTTAACTTTAACGTGCCCCATTTCGGGATGACCTAAAGAGCCTACCAACTTGCCGTTAATAATAGCTCCGCCACCGACACCAGTGCCAATCGTGTAGTAAACGAGTGAATCAACATCTTCATTAGATAGCTGCGACATTACATATTCACCAAAAGCAGAGCCATTAACATCAGTGGTAAAGAAAACTGGAACCTTAATTGTTTTAGTCAAAAACCCGACAAAGTCAGTATTACTCCAGCCTTTTTTGGGAGTATCAGTAATAAAGCCATAATTAGGTGCCGTTTTCCGAACTTCAATTGGTCCAAAAGACGCAATTCCAATTGCATCAACTTTAAACTGCTTAAAGTAATCTACTGTTTTTTGTAAGGTTTCCTCTGGTGTCGTAGTGGGAAAAGTTGTTTGATCCTTAATTTGATAATTCTCATTGCCGACCGCACATACAAATTTTGTACCACCGGCCTCAATTGATCCTAGTAACATTTATATCTCCTTAGTTATTTTGTTTATATTAGATATTATAACCCTCAATCTATTCTCCAAAAAATTTTCTTAAATAAAAGCCTGCCAATAGTCTTTCAACTATTTAGTAGGCACACCCTGAATATTATTACAGCTTCTGGCAGACTTCAAATATTTCTTTATTCGGTCCGTAGAAGTTAAAATACTTAATACCATTTTCCCAATAAGGCAAACTTTGAATTCCATTTTCAACAAACTGTACATTTAATTTTTGAACTTCAGCAAATGCACGATTTATATCGTTTGTATCAAGTGCAATATGATTAATCGCTCCTACTTTTTCCGGTGCTTCTTGAGGAGATTCCCAACTCTCCAGCATTAATGATCCTAACTGGTAAAATCCTACTCGGCTCCCTTGATTATCTTCAGTATTAACCAACTTAAAGCCTAAACTTTGATAAAAATCTCCACTCTCATCAAATTTTTTTGTCGGAATGCCTACATGTTGCAAGCCATTAAAAATCATTTTATTACCTCAAACTTATCTAGCAGTATCTCGCCATTCGGTGTAATACTTAACATTAGAAACAGCAATTTTACCTTCATTTACAAAAAAGCTGAACTCTTTTCCTGTTTTATGATACATTCTAGCACTTAGAGCAATATTGTTAATATAGATTATGATGATACTACCATCAACGATTAACTTAATGTCATATGTTTTACCCTTTTCAAGTGAAAGTGGACGCTCTAAACCAATATCAAAATATTGTGGCCACGGATAATTTGGAGTTCTGGAAAATTTAAGTGCATGTTCAGGCTTAGAAACTTTATACTGATAACCTTCTCTAGTGTCATCGTTAACAAAAGCTTTTATGCCAAATTCTTTAGTATCTTCTAATACTTCGACTCGTGCTTCAACTAAGAACTGTTCCGGAACTTCATTAATTACAGTATGCTCTTTTTTACCGTTGGCTTCTCCCATCTCAAAAGATGGAATAATTTCAACTTTTGCAAAGTTATCAATTATTGTTTGTGGCAAGGTCACACCCAATGTCTTATCTTTTCTTTGAACAATCTGATGAGGCACAAAAGCTCCACCCCAATCCCAATTACCAAGATCATCATTATTCTCTTTTGTTGCTACCCAGCCACTCAAATATCGACCTACTTTTTCATTGCCAACTGATCTGGCAGCATAATATGCTTTACCATCAAAGAACTCATCGTTTAACGAATGCCAGTTACCAAATAAATGTTGACTAATTCTATACTTTGTCCGCTTATCCTCTGAATACTCTGAAAATAAAAGGTACCAATTTTCTCCTATTTCAAATAAATCTGGCATTTCAATCATATTGAACTCATTAGGTGTCCAAAAATCTCCTTTAAATGTCCAGTTTTTCATATCTGGAGATTCAAAGTAAACTAATCTTCCTGTCGGTTTCTTTTTATCACTTGGAAGTCTTGCACCTAAAACCAAAATGTATGATTGCTTTTTTTGAGAATAAACTACAACTGGATCACGCCAATCATTATGATCATAACCATCTTGTGGTACTAGACTGCTGGCTTGGCCAATTTTATTCCAATGAATTAAATCTTTACTGGTAGCAGACATCAAAATTTCTGAAGTTTTTTTAGCTAATTTTGCCTGACGGTTATGTCCGGTATAAAAAGCTATTTTTTTATCTTTACCCTCAGTAATACTACCGGCATATATAAATTGATCTGCAGAATCATGAGAACCTTTTGGTAAAACTTCTCCATAATCCTTGAAATTCACAAAATCTTTAGTAGTTACGAGTGACCAGCCAAAAGGATCAGTTAAAGGTTCAGGCTTACGTGTATCTCTTTGGTGAAACAGGTAGAAAGTTTGGTCTTTCTCATTAAAAAAAGGCATACAATCTCCAAACCAACGATCTTTTGGTTTATAAAATATTTTTTGCATATCTAATACATTTTCCTCTATTCGTCTTCAGCCTTTTTGGCATTTTTCATATCAAACCTGATTAAGGCAGACATAGAAGTGATTTTTTCAATAACTTCGTTTATGCCTTTTCCCTGCATCCTCATATTTAATGTTTCCACGAGTATTGGCAAGTTTACTCCGCCAAATAATGCAAATTGATTATGCCAATTTATACTTCTTTTTGCTAACTCATTAAAGGGAGTTCCACCTGCAATATCACAAAATATGATTGTCGGTTCATTTACACAGGGTGTAATAACTTGATCAATTTTTTGAGAAAAAGCGTTTATTCCCTGATCACCTAGATTGACAACTTTTAATTGATCTATTTTACCAAAAAAGGATTTTAAAACTTTTTCAAACTCGGTAGCAAGATTACCATGTGTAGCGACGATAACATTAAACATTAAATTCAAATCCTTTTTAAATATAATCTTTTAAATAGACAGTAGGACTCTGTGGTGTAGGTATTACCGTGACTTCAACTCCGCGGTCTATCAATTTTTTAAATGACTCTTTCTCTTCTGGGGTTACATTAATTGAGGGGCGGACACGTTCAGTTCCGTCACGCTGAGCTAGATTGCCAACGTTTACGGAATTAATTGGTAAACCATTATCAATCAAATAATTGACATCCATCGGGGAAACACAAATTAGTAAAACACGTTGTCCTTTGTATTTTCCACTTTTAATATTATTTAAAGCCTTTTGTCTGCCTAAAATTGATGTACTAACATTAGCAGGTGCAGCAAGTCTCACAACTGTTTTACGCATTTCGTCATTTACAATATTATCGTTAATTACCATGATTCTCGTAGCATTCAACCGACCACTCCACTGAGTAGCCACTTGACCATGAATCATACGATCATCAATTCTAACGTGAATAATTCCTTCCATGCTTTCTGTCATCTTGCTTACCTCTAAGCTAAAATATGCATAGCATTCAACGCTACAGAAACAACCAGTACAATTAGAATTACGTAAAGAGGTTTTACCTTTTTACCAAGCAGGTAATATATAAGAGCAACAACAGCTGCAGGCAACAACCCAGGCATAATCTGATCTAATATGCTGTTTCCAGTCATTGTCAGCTTTCCCTGTTTAAAGGTAAATGCCAAATTAACCTTAACCATAGTTGCAGCTAAGGCACCAACAACCATTAGTCCCAGCACAGATGCTGCGTTTGTCAGAGCTTTTAAAGTGGTATTTAATGAGGAAAGCATTTTGGTTCCAGATTTATACCCTACATTAAATAATGGATAAGCTGTTAGACGTAATAATATTGAAGCAACAACCCACATAATACAGCCAAAAGCATTACCATGTAGTGCCATATTAGCAGCGATTGCGCCAAAAATAGTCCAAGGAATAGTGACAAACAAGCTGTCTCCTATACCAGCTAAAGGCCCCATTAATCCAGTCTTTAAAGCACTTACTGCTTCAAGTGATTCAGTTTTGCCTTTTTCTTCCATACCTACATCAACACCCATAATAAATGGTGCTGTGTATGGGGTAGTGTTAAAGAATTGCAGCTGGGTTTTAATAGCGGTCTTCTTACCCTCTGGATCATCTTGATAATTTTCTTCAATGAAAGGCAACATAGCATATGTATACCCTAGACCTTCATATTTTTCATAGTTTAATGATGTTGCGCCGAATACTATCCAGCGATTCATTACTTTTCTATAAATGTTTTTCATTTTACTCATCTTCGTTAGATCCCCCATTTACAGTTTCTTCAGTTGTACTTTGTTTTTTTGATTGATTTTTATATAGGATTAACGCAATGGCAAAACCAATTAAGGAAATACCGATAATCGGCATCTTTAAATAAATTGCTAAAACAAAGCCAATAATCAAATATGAGAAGTAATCTCTGGTCGGTAAATACTGCAATAGCATTCCAATACCAACTGCTGGCAATATCCCTGCAGCAGTCTTAAGACCGCCTGAAAGCCAAGCAGGAATATAATTAATGAAGCTACCAACAATTTTAGGTCCTAAAATTACTGTTAAAAGAACAGGAATACCGGAAACAAAACTGGTAAACAATGTAGCAAGATACTGCATCCAGTTAATCATGCGGTAATTTCCCTGATCGGCATACTTTTCGGCCTTCTGTTGACAAAAAATATTTGCTGACCATTTTAGAACATCAACCTGAACGATGAGCAAGGCAATTGGAATCGCAAGTGTGATACCAATTGCAGCAGACTGCTTTGTTGCGATAGCTAAGTAAGTACCAATTAAAGCTGCTGTCTGATAATCAGGAACAGAAGCGCCACCAAAACTGGTAATTCCAAGTGTCATTAACTGCAGGGTACCACCAATATATAGTCCTGTTTCTACATTACCCATAATCAAACCTGCAATTAAGCCAGCAACAACTGGTTGAGAAATTCCAAGCTTAGGTCCCTCTTTATCAAAGTTGATTATAAAACCGTATATCACGATTAAAATATTACGTAATAGCATTTTTCTCTCCTTCTCGAAAAATAGTAAACAATCAAATTAAATTTACTTCGCTCCAAAAGTTACTTAGCAATAACTGTGCCAAGATTGCAAGAGAAAAATAAACAACCCAATAATGCAGTTGAAACCTGGTTTTATTGTCTGTTAAATATTATTTGATCAACATAGATTAACTCTGACCTGGGAATTTTCACACTATAATTATCCTTTATCACACTAAATGCGGAATTAATTTTTTCAAGGTCCTGACCATGCTCCTTTGCAAATTGTTCTTCAAACTCTGGATTTAAATTATTTTCTTCCTTCCTGATTAACCGCTCAATCAAATAGCTAACATGAACGTATAGCGTAAATTTCTTTTGGTTTGATAGTGCTAATGAAAATTGCCGTTCAAGTTCTTGAATAAAAATAGTAATATTTTCAATAACTTTTGGTGCATCCAAAATAGTAACCATGTTGATTGTTTGTTCTAAAGAAAAATTTTTGACTAAATTATTTGAAATAGTATTAATTTCATCATTTGAAAATAAACCTGCAAGCCATTTTTTTAATTCTTCAGTCCCATTATCAGATAATATTTTTTCCAAAAGAATGAAATCAATCCCTTCAATTTCGGGATTTTCAGTGCCTATGATTCCCACAATGTCATACATTCTTTTGATTACCTCAACTTTATGGGCATCTTGCAAAGCCTGAAAATCATAAGGAATAATTTTAATTTTTTTCGTCGATGGCAGGCAGCGTCCCAGCAGTCGAGCAACGTGCGTGGCAGTTCCTATTCCTGAATAGCAAGTGGTCAATATTGCTTTAGTCTTATTTTTTGCAGGATATGTTAATTTAATATCCAGTTGACTTATTTTTCTAGCATTTTCACTTATTTCTCTAAAACTGCGTTTCTTTAAAATACTCTCTCCTACTTCTAGAGCCAGTGGAGTAGAAACATTGTTCATTAGCAAAATCGGAGCATTTATCTGACGGGGAAAGAGTTTTTCTATTTCTTTTAAAGATCCCATATCTACTAAAATAACTAGCCCATGTGAAATATCATTATTTTCACTATAATCAATAATTTGGTTAGCTATTTGTTGGGTACTGACATTAATTGGCATGTCAAATGCATCTAAAGTGTGTGCATTAAGCAATCTATTAACAACATTGGCAATACTACCCGCTGTGGCGTAGCCATGGGCAATGACAATTGCTTTAATTAAACCCGTTTTAGTAATTATTTCTAATTTATTCAGATAGATAGTTAATAAAATATAATCAATTTTATTTAGATCAATATCAAGATTATCCTTAATCAAAGTTATCAGGCGAGTAACATACTGGTAAACATCAGAATATCTCTGCTGTACATCCTTATTAAGTTGAATCAAATCCTGCATGTTTTTCAATTCTGTATTATCTAAACGAATTTTTTGTCTTTCAAATAAATAATAGCTAACAGCATAAATTGCATTGCCACTAATTTTTAACTGATATGCATTTTTTAACTGGTCAAATAGTCTTTTGACGCTTTCAATAACATAAGATAAAAAAGGAATTTGTTTACTATTATCTTTTTCAAAAAGCAATGTATCAAATAACTGATAAACAATCTGTTTCAGTTTTGATTCGCACTTATGTAAATCATGGCTATTTTGCACATAAATCGATAGTATTCTTTTTAAACTATTCAGAAAAACCTTTTTTTCTGATGTGTTACGTGCTATTAAGTCTTCCAATTCAGTATCATTATTAATTACAATTGAACTGCTCTGCGCATGATAGGTATCAATCTTACTGTTACTCAAAACTTCATCTGGTAAAAATGAAGTCGTAATTGAGATTGCCTTTTTGCTTTTATTCTCTGCATTTGCTCTTGCAATTGTTAATTTAATTGCATTCTTTAAATCACCAATATTGCCTGTAGGTTCATAATTGGCGAGCATTTTCAAAACCTGACTACTTACATTAAGGGTCTTTCTAATTTTTTTCTGCTCATTTTTAAGTAAAGTGAAAACTAGATTTTGTCGTTCCTCTCTGCTTCTTTGACTTAGCGGTGGCAGAGTAATTTTAACTGGAATTCGGCGCATAAAAGTAGTCAAAAAATTAGTATCAAGGTCTGCCGTGGTGGCAAAGCATAATCTGACATTCACTTTTTTGCCTTTTTGCGTTTCCCCTACCGGATACACAATCCCTTGATCAAGATATGTAAAAAGTTTTTCTTGTCCCTTTGACCCCAATCTATGAACTTCATCCAAAAAGAGAATACCACCATCTGCTTCGACGAAAGCGCCATCATGATCAAAATCTGCGCCGGTAAAAGCTCCTTTTTTATAACCAAATAAATTACTGGTTAATAATTCTGGATTATCTGCATACTGGGCACAATTTACAGTAATGAATGGAGCATTGGCCTCAATGAGCTTTTGTGTCCGACAAAATTGATTGATTAAACCAACTAAATAACTTTTACCAGTTCCACTTTCACCAGTTATAAGCAAAGGCAAACCGCCATTTGGATATAAAATGGCCGCTCGCACCCGTTCTATACTTTCTTTCAGGCTAGGATTTATTTGGGTAAGATTTTTTAAAATATCTCCATTATCATTTTCTCGTTCAATATCTGAAGCAGAATGATAGATATTTCTCTTTAAATGGAAATTACTCTTTTCAAACTCTACCTTATGAATAAAATGCACAGGTCTAGTTTCAATTTTGACTAATTTTTGTTCTTTTGTTAGTTGGTTTAAATACAAACTAACCGTATTGCGCTTTGCCTTCAAAGCCTTGGCAACTCCACCAGCTGTTAAATCCTCATCTAATTCTTGCAAATCAATTGTTTTGGTTTTAGCATCCAAATAACGTAAAATTTCATCTTTTAGCATGTTGACCTCTATATTTAAACAATTTGTTAAACCGCAAATACCTACAAACGTCATTGTAACTTAACTTTATTAATTCTTCAGAGCTTTTTTTACTTCTAAAAACTGTGAATCATAGCTAATAAGAATTCTTTTGTCTCCTTTAACTAATTTTGGATGAATAGTAGTCGGCAAAAAAATTTTCTGATTTCTTTAGTGTGAAGAGGAGAGAATTAGTGTGAAAGCAAAAAAGACTTGAGACTCGAAAATCCCAAATCTTTTATTTATAAAATATTCTTATTTGATAGCTCACCGGCTTATTACTTTTCAGACACATCCTGAATTTTTACATCAGCCCCAAGCAGTCGCAATTTTTCTTGGACACGATCATATCCTCGTAAAATATTACCAGCATTATTAATAGTGGTTACACCATCGGCCATTAAACCGGCTATCATTAAACATGCTCCTGCGCGAATTTCGCCAGCTGAAACCGTAGTACCATGGAGTTTAGCAGTAGGATGAACCAAAATAATATTATCTTCAACCTTAATATCCGCACCCATTTTGCGTAATTGCTCAATGTGTCCAATTCTTTTGGGGTAAATTTGGTCAATGATGACACCTTCACCGGACTTAGCAGAAAGCAAAAGCGGTGTTACCGGCTGCTGCAAATCTGTCGCAAATCCCGGATAAGAAGAGGTCCGAATTTGGGTCATTTTTAAATCACCAGCGGGATAAACATAAAGCGAATCCTCTGTTGCATCAATTACCACTCCCATTTCTTCTACTTTAGCTAAGTAAGAATCAAGGTGTTCTTCAATAATATTATGAATGCAGATGCCGTTGCCAATACAACCAGCAAGAGAGATATAAGTTCCGGCTTCTATTCGATCAGGAATAATTGTGTGGGGAGTCTTAGCTTCAAGACGCTCAACACCCTCAATCCTAATAGAATCGGTCCCAGCACCTCTGATAACTGCACCCATATTGTTCAAAAATGTGGCTAAATCAATTATTTCAGGTTCTTTAGCAGCATTATCAATAATAGTTTGTCCTTGAGCAGTAACAGATGCCATAATTATGTTCATTGTGGCACCCACCGAGGGCATTGCCAAATGAATTGTAGCACCATGCAGTCCATCTGCAGGTGAAGTAATTTTTATTTGATCATTCTCATTTTTTACACAGGCGCCTAAGGCTTCAAATCCCTTAATATGTTGATCGATGGGGCGGGGACCAATATCATCTCCACCAGGGAAGCCCACAACAGCCTTACCAAAACGACCAAGAAGGGCTCCCATAAAGTAATAGGAAGCACGTAAACTCTTGATTTTACCACTTGGCAATGGGCTCATCTTAATGTGTTCTGGATTAATGCACAACGTCGTGTTGTGAAAATCACTTACGACATTCATTTCATTTAACAGATCCATTAAGTTGTCAACATCGGCAATCCTTGGAACGCCTTCCAAAGTTACTGGTGTACGCGACAAAATTGATGCTGGAATCAATGCAACAGTCGAGTTTTTGGCACCACCAATCCAGACATCACCCTGCAGGGGCTTTCCACCATGAATTATCATTTGCTTCATTGGCGAAAAAATCCTTTTCTATTTCGTTTAGTCATAATAATGTTATAGGAATTTAACAGAAAAAACAAGAGAAGACCTTCGTCTTCCCCAGCTCAAAAATCTGGTTTTTGTATTATCCAAATATGCCAATTAAAGCTTTTCTTCAGGAAGACCACTGGCAGCACCAATAAATGCTTTGTATAGACCTTCCGGTCTTTGAGGTCGACTCAAAAATTCTGGGTGATATTGGGCAGCGATAAAGAATTTATTTTTAGTCAATTCAATAATTTCAACTAAATGATTATCCGGGGAAACTCCGGCAAAAGTCATACCAGCCTTTTCAAAGTCTTCACGATATTCATTATTAAATTCGTAACGGTGACGGTGACGTTCCTGAATAACATCTTGATTGTCATAAGCAGCAGCAGTCTTTGTCCCCTTCTTCAAAGTTGCAGGATAAAGACCTAAACGCAAGGTTCCGCCGATATTTTCTTCATCACGTTTGTCGGCCATAATGTCAATAACATTATGCTTAGTCTTAGGATCTGCTTCAGTGGTGTTAGCATCTTGATAACCCAAAACATCACGCGCAAATTCGACTGTTGCCATCTGCATCCCCAGACAAACGCCTAAAAATGGAATATCATTTTCCCGAGCATATTTAATAGCAGTAATCATACCTTCAAAGCCGCGCGAACCAAAGCCGCCAGGAACGATTAAACCGTCTGATCCTTGCATGTAATCAGCAATATTGTCTTCAGTCACGTCTTCTGCTTGCACCTTATTAATTTTAACATCAGTATTGTAGGCGTAACCAGCATGCTTTAACGCGTCTGTAACTGAAATGTAGGCATCCTCAAGTTCAACATACTTGCCAACAAGAGTAATCGTGGTAGTGTGTTGTAAATTTTTAACCCGTTCATCAAGCCTTTGCCATTCCGCCATATCAGCTTCATCCTTAGGGCTCTTGAGATGTAAGAAGTCACACACTTTTTGGTCCATCCCTTGTTTTTGGAAAGCTAACGGCAGGTCAAAAAGGGATGGTGCGTTAATTGATTCAATAATGCGGTCAACCGGCACATCAGTAAAGTTAGAAATTTTATCTTTGTGCTCTTGATCAATTGGCATTTCTGCACGCAAAACCAACATGTTAGGTTGAATACCAATACTACGCAATTCAGCAACTGAATGTTGGGTCGGCTTAGTCTTCATTTCTTGGGCTGCGTGTAAATAAGGCACTAACGTACAATGAATATACATTACATTTTCTTCGCCTACCTCACGCCGCATTTGTCTAATAGCTTCCATAAAAGGAGTTGATTCGATATCACCAACAGTACCACCAATTTCTGAAATGACAACATCAGAATCAGTTGTCAGACCTGCGCGCATGATCTTTTGCTTAATCATGTCTGTAATATGAGGAATGACTTGCACAGTGGCACCATGATAGTCCCCGCGCCGCTCTTTTTCTAGCACTTCTTTATAAATTTTACCGGTAGTAACATTCGAATATTTGCTCGTGCGTACGTCAACAATTCTTTCGTAGTGACCTAAGTCAAGGTCTGCCTCAGTACCATCATCAGTGACAAACACTTCCCCGTGTTGGTAGGGATTCATTGTTCCGGGGTCAATGTTAATGTAAGGATCAAACTTTTGCATTGTCACCTTTAAACCGCGGTTTTTTAATAATCGACCTAAGCTAGAGGCAGTGATGCCCTTACCTAGTGAAGAAACGACACCGCCAGTAACGAAGATATATTTTGTCATTAGCCCAAACTCCTTTGCAAAAAATAAGAATAATCAAAAATAAAAAAGCTCCCTCACGGGAGCTTAAACGCACATAACGTGCCCAAATAAAATACTATCTATTTTAGGACGCAAAGTCAAGAAAATTATTCGTCATCATCGTCGTCTTCATCATCATTCAATTCAGACAGCTGACCCTCAATGCCATCTGGCAAGTCTTCATCATCGTCGTCATCGGTGTTGACATATTCATCGTCATCGTCAAAATCATCCGGCTCATCATCAGCAGTGGCATCCAAGTCTTCGTCTTCCGGATCATCATTATCATAATCAATGATATCATCGCTACCTGTAGCACTCGCTAAAAAGGCATTAACTTTCTTATGGTGCGTCCGAGTATCTTCTTCATCTTCGTCTTCAGGGTGATTAACCTCTTCATCTACAGATTCATAAGGAAACCATGAACGCAGAGCCCACACATTTTCACCCATCGAAATGAATTCACCATCGGTATTCATGTCAGTGTAGAATTGGGGCAAACGTTCCCTTATTTCTTCATCGCTGACGTCTAAGTACTTTTGCACTGCATTAACAATATCGGCAAAAGCCATTCTCTTATTGTTATCTTCTAAAATTGCGCGAGCAACTTCAATCATTGATAATTCATTGCGATTTTTATTTTTAAAGTCGTTTAATCCCACAATGTATTCCTCTCTCTTAAACAGTCTTTCTTATTTTACTAGGCGTTCAAGTAAAAATCAATGTGACGGCATAATTACCTATTAAGTATAGACCACTATATAGGTTATATTCAATCTGAAGTTCTCTTGAACCATCATTTTTAGGGAAAAATTTAATAAATTCAGTCGTGCTTTGGAGATCCATTTGATAACCTTGAGCGACATAGCGACAGTCTTTGCGCTCACCAACAACAAAATGGAGTTGCGAGTAGTTATTTCTGTCAGTTCCCCGCCTAATAATCACATTATCTTCTTTAATTAATATCTTAACGGGAATTTTGTCATCTTCCAAATAAGAAACTCTGGTATTACCTGCAGATTCAATTAACTCGCCATCAGCTTTTTTCTTGAAAGTTTCACTTTCTTTGCCTTGGATTATTTTGCTAGTAAAATCGATTTTTACTTTAGTCATATACTTGATTCTTTGTAATAAAAAAGCCAACCATGTTGATTGACAAATATGTCTTGATTTTTTACTTAATTTTAGCAAAAAATATTATAAATCAAATTATTTTTTTAAGCCAGCAATTACTTTAATTAGTTTTTTTAGGTCTTGCCAGCAAAATATTTATGCCACCTATTATAATTAAGATCGCACAAAGAGCAATAATAAATTTTTCACCAACATGATCAAGAATTATACCCGAAACAACAGACGAAATGGGGCCACCAATATTGGCAAAAGTTCTGACTGTGGTTAAGACGCGCCCTAAATAATTATCTGCTGTGGAAGTCTGAATGACAGATTCTGCGAGAACATTATGAATACTGGTAGCAGGACCAAAAAGAAAAAGTAATATACAAAGAAGTACCATGTTTTTTAAAGAAAACAACATTAAAATAAGCGGTATGGCACTAATTGTCCAGGCCCAGCCAACTGTTATAATTCTTGCTTTCATTTTGCCGGCTATTATGGCTCCCAGTATTATTCCCGCCAGTATGCATATGTAGAAAGTACTATAAAGTGCCGGCTGCCCCGCTTTTGCGGCTATACGGGGTAAAATTAAAATCATTGCAGGTTGTGCAAACGAATAAAGCAAGCCGGACCAAAGATAGTGCAATAAAAAGGCATTTTTCTTAATGTAACTGTAGCCACTGAAAATCTTTTGCCAATATTTAATTAGACCTTCTGCCTGGCTTTCTTTTTCTTTAACTGCATTATGAATAGGTATTTTTCTCAGAGCTGCAATTAACAATAAAAGCCCCAGTAAACTCAAGCAGGCACAAGCTAAAATAATGTCTCCGCTTGCCATAAAAGCCAGTAATGCACCAGAAAGTGCAGTACCACCAACATTTACCAGTTGATCCACGATATTAATCTTGGAAATAATACTGGTCATTTCTCTTTCATCCAGAAGAGATTCTTTTAAAATAGCGCGATCAGCCGGGTTAAAAAACTCATCACAAATTGATAGTAATCCAGCAATAATAATGGCTAAAATATAACTTTGGCTAAAATAAATAATCACAGCTGTAAGCATAAAAAGTAAGATTACTTGAATCACCATAGAATAGATGCTGGTTTTCTTGAAAGAGTGACTGTCAATAAAAGGACCGTAAAAAATAGAAAGAGCAGCAGTTATTGTGAAAATAGCATTAGTAATGCCAACCACAGTCGAACTTTTGGTTTGAATTTGGATCCACCAAATAAAAACCATGCCATAAAGCGAGTTGCCCAAGCCACTAACTAAGCGTGACAATAAGTATGGTTTTTTCTCTAACATAATTTTTCTCGTTTCGCACTAGTTCTGTTAAAATTCTATTTTAATTAAAAGCTAATTAAATATTTAAAGCAATATATTTTTTATTAATTAGGCTAAATTCTGTTAGAACTTGCGGTATCTTGCATGTCTTTTATCTAGTAAATCTGTTAAATTTTCAATTTGAAATGTTTTTAGCTTTTGTCCTATTAAGTCTTTTAATCCTTGTGCTTGATTTTCTAACACTTGTTCAGGCAAAACCCGTTCAACTATGCCCTGCTTTTTTAACCACTCCGGTTCAATGTGCATTATTTCTGCCGCCTTTGTTGCCAGTTTGGCGTCCTTCCACATAATTGAGGCAAATCCTTCAGGTGACAAAACTGTATACATGCTGTGTTCCAGCATCCAGACTTCATCACTGCAGGCCAAGGCCAACGCTCCACCTGAGCCGGCTTCACCAATAATAATAGTTAGAATTGGTACCTTTAACTGCAACATCTCACTAATATTAGCGGCAATAATCTGTCCCTGACCATTCTTTTCTGCTTTTGCTCCCGGATAGGCGCCTGGAGTATTAATAAGAGTGACAATGGGAATACTCATTTTGGCAGCTGTTTTCATTACCCGCAGTGCTTTACGATAACCTTGGGGCAAGGGACTGCCAAAATTAGTTGCCATGCGTTCTTTTAATTCTTGTCCCTTATTAGTTGCAATGACGCAGACACTCATATCTTTTATGGTTGCAAAACCCGCGATTACTGCTGCATCATCACTACTTGTGCGGTCTCCATGCATTTCAAAAAAATCTGGAAACAATTGAATTACCAGACGATGCATATTACTTTTATAGTCACTTCTTGCCCCATCCATAATGGCTAAAATTTTATCACTCGCCATGAACTTGAGCCTCCCATTTTTCTGCGGCAAAAATTTTAAGTATCTGACCTAGTTTTGTTACTTGCTCATTTCGGGGTACAATACTATCAATAAAGCCATTTTGGTAAGCATTCTCAACTGTCTGAAAATCTGGTGGCAGTTTTTTATTAATAGTCTGTTCAATTACTCTGCGTCCGGCAAAACCTAATAATGCTTTAGGCTCAGCTAAAATAATGTCTGCCTGGGAAGCAAAACTGGCAGTGACACCACCGGTTGTTGGATCCATAATTACGCTGACATAAAGTAAATGTGCTGCGCGATGGTCATTAACTGCCTGTGAGATTTTAGCCATTTGCATTAGTGAATGAATTCCCTCTTGCATTCTGGCACCACCTGAGGCAGTGAACAAAACAACGGGTAGTTTCTTTGTGGTTGCTTTTTCAAACAAGCGTGTTATTCGCTCACCAGTTGCTGTTCCTAGACTGCCCATTATAAACACCGGATCCATAATTCCTAAAGCAGTTTCGTAACCGGCAATATTTGCTTGGCCGGTTAAAACCGCATCCTTAAGTTTAGTTTTGGACTGCATTTTTTTAATTGTGGCTTGATAATCAGGAAAATTGAGTGGATCAGTAGTCGCTAAATCTGCATCCCATTCCGTAAAGTCCTTTGTTAGCATCTTTAAACGTGCTCTGGCAGTTACTCGAAAACCGTAGCCACAATTAGGGCACAGCTGATATTTACCAGCACGATGAAAATAAAACTTATTGCCACATTTAGGACAAATTCTAAAAATGCCTTTAGGAACATTTTCCTGATACTTTTTTAATGCACTGTGGGGATGACTTGCAAATCTAATTGCCATTAACCTGCGCTTCCTTTTCATTATGTCTTAGTTGCTGAAGATAATCGGGTAAAAATTCTTGATCTATATACGTTGTTAAATATGTACCGGTCTGAAATTTATCATCATTAAGCAAAGCAATCAAAAAATCGCGGTTAGTAACTAAACCTTTAATCTCAAATTCTGTTAGTGCATCAATCAAACGCTTAATTGCCATTTGCCTGTTAGCTGCATGTGCAATAATTTTGACAATCATCGAATCGTAAAATGGTGAAACGGTATCCCCACTGTTAACTCCACTTTCAATCCTAATACCCAGTCCACTAGGCAATACCATTTTTGCGATCTTACCAGCCTGGGGGCAAAAATTTTTACTAGGATCCTCTGCATTAATGCGGGCTTCAATTGCAACGCCATGGACATACACATCTTCTTGAGATATGCTCAAATCTCTTCCCGCAGCAATATTAACCTGTTCTTTAACAAGATCAACATGAGCAACTTCTTCAGTAATTGAATGTTCAACCTGAATCCTGGTATTCATCTCCATAAAATAGAAATGATGGTCAGGATCCATTAAAAATTCGATAGTACCGACATTTTCATAATTTATTGCCTTTATTGCTTTAACAGTTATCTGTTGCAAATAGTCTCTTTCTTTTGCACTGATTTGTGAACAAGGCGTTTCTTCAATCACTTTTTGCTGATTGCGTTGCATCGAACAGTCTCTTTCCGGAAGTGCCACCACATGTCCGGATTTGTCAGCCATAATCTGTACTTCAACGTGTTTTGCCGGGGAAATAATTTTTTCCAGATACATTCTGTCGTCTCCAAAAGAAATTCTGGCTTCTTCTTGTGCCTGGTTAAATGCTTCAGTTAAGTCAGCAGCTTGAGTCACACGTCTTATTCCTTTTCCGCCACCACCGGCAACGGCTTTGAGCATTACGGGGTAGCCCACTTTATTTGCAATTTTTATTGCAGCCGCAGCATTTTTAACAATCCCATCACTTCCAGGAATAACAGGTATATTATTCTTGCGCATCATTTCCCGGGCATTAGCTTTATTTCCCATTAAAGAAATGGTTTTTGACTTGGGACCAATAAAAACTAAATGGCATTCTTCACACATTTGAGCAAATTCAGGACTCTCCGATAAAAAACCGTATCCTGGATGAATTGCATCTGCTCCAGTTAAGACAGCCGCACTGACAATATTTTGCATATTTAAATACGAATCGGCCGGTTGGGGAGAACCAATACATATTGCCTCATCAGCTTCTTTAACATGTTGGGCATGTTTATCGGCCGTTGAATAAACAGCAACTGACTTAATTCCCATTTCACGTAAAGCCCTAATTATCCTTATAGCTATTTCTCCACGATTAGCTATCAAAATTTTTTTAAACATAATGTCACACTTTACTGAATTGCAAAAATCAACTGAGCAGTACATGCAACTTTATCTTTAACAGTTGCTTTAGCCTCACCAATCCCGGCATTTCCACGCAGCTTATCCAGCTTAACTTCTAAATTCAAAGTATCTCCTGGCTTAACCATTGTTCTAAAACGAGCATTCTTGATGCCACCAAAATAGACAGTTTTCCCTTTAAAGTCTGGCATCGTCAACAACGCAACTGCACCAGTTTGTGCTAAAGCCTCAGTTATCAAAACACCCGGCATTACTGGATTACCCGGAAAATGTCCCTGAAAATAGCTTTCATTAATTGTGGTGTTTTTTTGAGCAACAGCATATTTTCCGGGTTCATAATCCAATACCTGATCAATTAACAGCATTGGAAATCGGTGAGGCAAAATAGCTTGAATCTGCACACTATCTAAAGTGTGTAACTTTTTTGGTTCACTCATATTTGCTACCTTCACTCTGGAATAACCGTTATCAGTGGTTGATCATATTCAACCACTTGTTCATTTGTAACTAAAATTTTATCGATAGTTCCTGTAAAGTCGCTTTTAATTTCAGTCATCATTTTCATTGCTTCAATAACGCAAACCACATCACCTTTATTGACATGATCACCTGGCTTTTTATATTGAGGTTTTTCTGGACTTGCTTGTAAATAAACTATGCCAACAAGTGGTGCCTTAATTTTTAAAGTTTTCTGCTTAGGTGTATCTAAATTGCTAAGTTCTTGATGATTAGTTTCCTGCAGTGTTTTAGCAGACGATTGGCCTACAGGCCTTTCTTCCCTAATTTCTACTGGTGTAGCCTGACTTTTATCAATCTTAATATGACCACCGTTAAAGTCTAAATCCAGTTTGGTTATATCACTTTGATTAATTTCTGCGATTAATTTTTGAATTTCTTCAAAAGTCATTTAATCATCCCACCTTTTTAGTGCAATCACTGCATTATGTCCGCCAAAGCCAAATGAATTGCTAATGGCATAATCTATTTTTTGCTTATAATTTTGTTTATTGACCAAATTAACTTTACAGTCAGGATCTTGTTGGGTTATTCCTGCGTTTATTGGCAATAATTCTGAATTAAGTGCCAAAATTGTGGCAATGGCTTCAACAGCTCCTGCTGCTCCTAGTAAATGACCCGTCATGCTTTTAGTACTTGAAACTAGCACATTGCTATTTAGACCAAAAACCTGATTAATTGCTTTAGACTCAGCCCAATCATTTGCTTTGGTACTTGTACCGTGAGCATTGATATAGCCCACTTGCTCAGGAGTGACCTGCGCTTCACCAAGCGCCAGTTCCATAGCTCTTGCAGCCTGGCTGCCACTAGGATCAGGAGACGTAATATGATATGCATCTGAACTAGTCCCATAACCAACAATTTCACCTAAAATTTGTGCGCCACGACTTTGAGCATGTTCTAGCGATTCTAAAACAAGAGAGCCTGAACCTTCTCCCATCACAAAGCCGTTACGATTTTGATCAAAGGGAATACTTGCTTTTTCAGGATCCCTCGACGTCGACAATGTTGAAATTGCAGCAAAACCGGCTATCCCACTTTCATTGATTGCAGCTTCTGAGCCACCAGCAATCATGACATCAGCATAGCCATCTTTTATCTGTCTGAAAGCTTCACCAATTGCATTTGTACTGGAAGCACAGGCAGTCACAATTGTGGTACTGATTCCTTGAGCATGATAGCGAATAGAAATATTGCCTGCCGCCATGTTAGCAATTGAAGTTGGAATAAACATTGGCGAAACTCGATCCAGACCTTTTTCGTGCCATTTAATAACTTGTTCCTGGATGGTAGTTAGTCCGCCAATTCCTGTGCCCCAAATTACGCCAAAACGTTCACTATTGGTATTTTTTTCATCAATTCCTGCTTGTTCCATGGCTTGTGCCGTTGAATACATAGCGTATAGTGTGAATGCATCCATGCGTTTAGTATCTTTTTTAGTTAAAAAAAGCAATGGGTCAAAATTGTCCAGTTGCCCAGCCAGAGTGACCCCACTTGAATCAGCATCAAAATAAGTAATTGGCTCAAAACCAACTTTTTGACTATTGAGTCCAGCTTCAAAACTGGCAACGTCATTACCAATAGGTGTTAAGGCACCCAAACCTGTAACTACTACTCTTGTCATTGCTTACTCCTTACTGCATTGTCAATCCGCCATCTACCGTTATTGTCTGACCAGTAATATAGTCATTTTGAGCTAAAAAAACTGCGGTTTGTGCTATTTCTTCAATTTGGCCTAATCGTTTCAGCGGAATTTCCTTAACTATTTGTTGCTGTATCTTTTCACTGAGATTTCTGGTCATTTGTGTGTCAATCATCCCTGGGGCAATGGCATTACAGCGCAAATTGCGTAATGCTGCTTCTTTTGCAACAGATTTAGTTAAGCCAATAATTCCTGCTTTACTAGCGGCATAATTAGCTTGACCAATGTTACCTGTCAAACCAACTACACTTGATAAGTTAATAAAACAGCCGTTTCTCTGCTTATACATCGGTCTCAGTGACTGTTTGATGACATTAAAGGTGCCAATCAAATTGGTGTTAACTACACTTTGAAAGTCTGCTTTAGACATTCTATTAAGCAGTCCGTCTTTGACAATACCTGCATTATTGACCACAACATCTAGATGTTCAAAATGATTGATGATTTTAGCAATCATTTCTTTCACATCTTCTTCTTTTGTAACATCAGCGCTAATATCTATTACTTCAACATGATCTTTTTCAAACTGACCTATCACTTCAGAACTAATTGGTTGGCGGGCATTTAAAACTATTTTTGCTCCCTGTTTGGCAAAAGCTTGAGCAATTGCCAGGCCAATACCGCGTGAACTGCCAGTGACCAAGACAACACTATCTTTTAACTTCATGAATTAAACTCCTTTAAAGCAGAAATTGTTTCTTGCATATTTGCCACACTATCTGTTTGATAGGTTGGAACTCCTTTAAGAATTTTTCGTGCAAAAGAAAGCAAAGTTTTACCTGGTCCTAATTCAATAACTGCAGTTATATCTTGACTATGCTGAGCCAAAGTCTTTGCAAAATAGGTAGTAGAAACCAGCTGCTCCGTTAAAGTCGGAACAAGATTGTCAGGTGCAAACTCTTTTTGGGTCGTAGTGCTATAAATTGGAAAAGTGCCATTATGCCAATCAACTTTGTTCAATTCGGTTTTCAAAGCTCCTTGAATTGATTTCATTAATGGAGTGTGAAAAGCACCGCTTACTTTTAGTGGAACTACACGCGCACCATCTTTTTCAAGTTGTTCACGCAAATTTTGAACTGCATCTTTTTCCCCACCAACAACAATTTGATTAGGAGTATTAACATTTGCTATCCCAATCAGACCTATTTTTTGGGCATCTTTTATAGCTAGTTCTACATTTGCTAAAGAACTCTTCATGACAGCCACCATAATTCCTGGATTTTGACTGCTTGCTTGTTGCATAAGTTCACCACGCTTTTTTATCAGGTGAAGTGCTGACTCAAATTCTAAGTAATTGGCACAAGCAAGACCGCTATATTCACCCAGGCTGAGTCCGATACCTAATTTTTTAAAATCTGCATTTTCGCTAAGAATTTGGTACAAGCCATAACTTATTGTCAAAATAGCAGGTTGGGAATAACGCGTTTCGGCCAGCTCATGTGCTTTATCGGAATCAAACAGCAATTCTGCTAAATCAACATACAATATATCACTTGCTTTAGCAATGATTTTACGGTAGTGCGGTTCGGTTTGATATAAATCATATGTCATACCAGTTTTTTGAGCACCTTGACCACTAAATAGTAAACAAATCATTTGCTTATCTTTCTCCATTCAGCAATTTGTCTGCTTGACTATAAACTTCAGCCAGAATTTCAGCAGCAGGTTGTTCCTTTTTTACCATACCTGCAATTTCTCCGGCCATAAATGAACCGGTTTCCGCATCGCCTTCAATTACTGCTCTTCGCAGACTACCAGTTCCCAGTTCTTCCAACTTGTCGTAATCAGGATGTGGCTTTAATGCCTCTTCTTTTTCAAGTCCAATATATGTTTTAGCCATCTTATTTTTTAACACCCGTGAAGGATGGCCCGCATATTCACCAGTGACTAAAGTACTGGCATCTTTGGCACGTAAAACAGCTTTTTTATAATTGGGATGTATCTTTGATTCAGTTGCTACTAAAAAACGAGTGCCCATTTGCACGCCCTCAGCACCCAACATGAATGCAGCAGCCATGCCGCGACCATCGCCTATTCCTCCAGCTGCAATTACGGGGATTTTAACTGCATCTACAACTTGTGGTACAAGGGCCATCGTTGTTAATTTTCCGATATGACCCCCTGATTCCATCCCTTCGGCCACAACAGCGTCAACACCTACACGTTCCATCATTCTGGCCAAAGCAACAGAACCAACAACTGGGATTACTTTAATACCAGCATCTTTTAACTTTTCTATGTATTTTGCCGGATTACCCGCTCCAGTAGTTACAACTGCAACACTGTCTTTATTTGCCAAAATAACCTTGACAACTTCATCTGCATAAGGTGAAAGCAGCATCACATTTACACCAAAAGGCTTTTTTGTTAGAGATTTAGCTGATTCAATCTCGTCAGCCACTACATTTCCGGGTGCACTGCCTGACCCAATGATCCCTAAGCCACCAGCATTTGAAACAGCAGCTGCCAGCTTGCCATCTGCTACCCAGGCCATACCTCCTTGAAAAATTGGGTATTTAAGGCCCAGTTCTTTCATAAATGGACTTAATTCCATTTGTTAACCTTCTTTCGCTGCTAGTTGCTTTTTAACAAAATCAACTAAATCCTGAACTGTTTCAATACCTTCTTCACTTTCAATCTTGATATCAAATTCATCTTCTAATTCATTAATCACTTCAAACACGTCCAGACTGTCAGCATTTAAATCGTTTTTTATATTGGATTGAGCTGTGACAGCACTTTCGTCTTCTCCAGTTTGTGCAACAATAATTTCTTTTACTTTGTTAAAAATTTCTTCTTCAGTCATTTGATTTCTCTTTCTTAATAATTTATCTTTATCGTTTTTAAAAACTTAAGGCAATACTGGCAACCGTCAGGCCACCACCAAAGCCACTTAATATTAGTTTTTGATTGCGTTTAATGATGCCAGAATTAACTGCTTCATCCAACAGTATTGGCACACTGGCAGCAGAAGTATTGCCATATTTTGCAATATTTTCCAAAAATTTTTCTTCAGGAATATTTAGATGCTTTGCTATTGCGGAAATAATGCGTCCATTTGCCTGATGGAGCAAAAACCACTGCACATCTTCCTTTTCCCAGTTTGCTTTAACTAAAACTCGCCTAATGGAATTAGGTACTTCATGAGTAGCAAAGTTATAGACAGCTCTACCATCCATCTCGAAGTATTTCTTGTGCTCAGAGTTGCTATCTGAACTATATGGTGAACACAAGGGTTGGTATCCAGCAGTCAATTTTGCTCTTTGTTCTCCAAAAGCTGCCAAATTTTCAGCAATTATTCCTTCTGTTTGAGAACTTTTTTCAACTAACACTCCCCCACTGCCATCCCCAAAGAGAACTGCAGTTGAGCGCTCTTGCCAATCTATCAACTTGGACAAAACTTCTGCTCCGATAACTAATCCTCGTTGATAGGGTCCTGCTAGCAATTTATCCGCGACCGCTAAAGCATAGATAAACCCAGAACACGCTGCATTAATATCAAATGCCAATGCTTTGCCAGCGTGTAGTTTCCCCTGCACAATTGCTGCAGTTGAAGGTGTCAAATAATCAGGCGACATAGTTGCCACAATAATAAAATCTAGTTGTTCAGGTTTGAGATCAGCTCTTTGCAACAGCAGTTGAGCAACAGTTAAAGCCAAATCAGAAGTCTGTTCATCTTGAACTACATGACGTTCTTTGATCCCAGTTCTTGAAGATATCCATTCATCTGAAGTAGTCATTATTTCCGCTAAGTCATCATTGGTAATTACCTTAGGAGGAACATAATGAGCAGTTTGACTAATTCTTAAACTCATCAGTTAACGCTCCTTTTATTATCAATTCTTGCTGGAAACTCAAGAAAAGCACGCAGGTTCAACAGAGCACGTTCAATAATTGCCACCTGTTCATTATCAAAGCCTTCAATAAACTTTTTTACCATATGACGGTGAAATGAATCGTGCGCCCTATAAATTAAGCGACCACGACTAGTTAAACCCAGCCGAATTATCCTCCTGTCATCTTCACCGTTTATTCGCACAACATAGCCCTTACGAACCAAGTTATTAACCATTGTTGACAGCGAACCTGCTGTTACCATCAATTCACTTGCTACTTGGGAACTGGTCTTGTGTTCATACATGGTAATCGCATCGATTGCGTGCAATTCTCTTAGTGAAATGTCTTTAAATTCGCTTTTACGTAATTCGCGCTCTTCAACTTTCATAATATCTGAATAAACTGTGGACAAAAGATTATTGATGCGTTTTAAACTTGTCTCCAATAGCATCACCTCTTACTCAAATATATAATCCATAAGGATAAACATATTTTTTAACATATATAAAGCCATAATTAAACTTTTTAATGCAAATAATTTCGCTTTATATCAACAAACAGCATCTCCTTTAAATACTTTTATATTCAAAATAAATTATTATAGAGTATGATATGGTATTATTTTCTAAATGTCAAACTCCTTTTTGCAATATTAGTTTATTTTAGCTAACAAGGCAAGTATTTTTTAAAAAAATCTAAAAGAAAATAGTTTGAATTTCAAAGTATTTTGTAGATTTAATTAGGTATAAGGATATATTATTAATGAATAGCGCAAAAAAAGAAGCATATCTCAAAATATTGTTGACTAAATTCCCACTGAAAATAAATTGGTGGGAAAGCATCGATTCCACAAACTTATGTGCAAAACAAAAACTAGCAGCTACGGGGTATTCAGGTCCCGTGCTATACGGGAGTGACGAGCAAACATATGGCTATGGTAAACAAAGTCGGCACTTTATTTCACAAAAAGGTGGCATTTATCTATCACTAGTAATTAAGGTTCCGCAGTTGAACTGGCAGAATCAAGGATTATTAACTACAGGTATTGCATGGCAGCTGCATTTAGCTATTAAAGAGGTATTTCATCTAGATACTCAATTCAAATGGGTGAATGATCTGCTTTTTAAGAGTAAAAAAATAGCTGGAATCCTGGTTGAATTACCACAGCCCCAAGTTGCTGTTATTGGCATTGGCTGTAATCTTTATCAAGAGCGTTTGAATAATGAATTAAAGACCGCTGGCAACTTACTAACAAAAATGCCCAGTGAAAAGCAAATTTGTCAATTTATCGCTCAAATTACAGAAAATTTATTAGAATTTATTCCTCATTTTGATCAAATCAATTTTTTGCCTGAATACAAAAAGAAGCTTGCATTAATGAATCATGATGTTGTCCTGACTTTAGGCAAACAAAGAATACAGGGAAAAGTGACAGACTTAACACAACAGGCAAATTTAGTCTTAGAAACTGAAGAGGGTTTGAAAAATTTTAATGCTGGCGAGGTAACAAAAGTGAGAGATTTTTAGCAAACAAAAAAGACGAAACTACTTCGTCTTTTAAAAATGTATATTATCTTAAACAGTTATAGCTTTTAATATAACAAACACACCTGCAAATAATGCATTTTACAGGTGCGTTTGAAAATTTATTACTTTCTCTCTGCCTTATTTAAAGAATCTTTGACAGCTTCTTTTATCGCTCTGCTGGTTTCTGACGCTCCAGAAACGGCGTCAACATCATAAGTGTTTTGCTCAACCATTTTTTGAGGTAATTCTTTAACAGCTTTTGAGCCGTAGTCATCACTTTCGGTTTGCTTCAGGATTTCAACATCCACAATCTTACCGGCTTCATTCAACGTAGTTCTGACAACCACTCCATCACCCATACCTTGATTACTGTATCCTAAATATTGATTAGGGCCAACTTTAAATTTTTGATCGCCTTCATCGCTTGAGGCAACAAAATTATCATTAATTGGTGCACTATTTAGATCCGTTGTACCGATTCTAGATATATCCTGTTTTATAACAGCGGCATTTTCGCCGGCAATTTTACCGGAAATTAAACAATCTGCAATATTTCCACCGGTAGTATATTTATTAACAAATGGAGAGCCTAATTCACCTGCTTCAAATAAATGTGGAATTGGTGTTCCATTAGGATCTAGTACTTGGGCATGACCGTCACGGCGGCCGCCACCCTGAGTATTAAGCATATTTTGTCTCAGAGCAATTGCATAAAATGGCCCATTTTGACTAAATGCACGTAAAGTTGCAGGGTCGCGGTGATAAGCATAGTCTTTTCCTTGTTGCGCCATAAAATTGAACTCTGAAATTGTCTGAGACAAAACTTCTGGGTCTTTACCAATTGCAGAAGCTAAATCAGCAATTGAATCAGCCTTAATAATATTATCCAAGAAATGAGGCACTTTAAGACCATCATCTGGTTCATTAAGAAGTTCTTCATATTTTTCCTGGTCAAAAACCATATAAGGATGGTTTTGATTTAATGGCACTACCCAATCACCATGATTATAAATGTGACCATGACGATTTAGTTCAGCTTCATTAAAGTAGCGGCTACCGTCTTCACCAACGACAATTGCACTACCGTTTGCTATTTCTGACCAGAAGACATTTAAAGCATATGTCGAACGAATACCTTCTTTTTGCCTTGGTGAAAGACCGTGAAATTGACCTAGAGATTCAAATGATCGCATATTCCACAACTGAGCGTTTACTTCTTCCAACATTTTAATACCATCACCCCTATTGTAAAGCGAACCAATTGGTGACAAATAAGAAGACTGCAAAAATGTCTGAATCATTTCTTTATTATTTTCAAAACCACCGACAGCTAAAACTACACCATTATTTGCTTTAATGTTACGTAAGACATGATCTCGTTCAATTTGAGCACCTAAAACAATTTTCGAGCCGCCATCTTGAATTAAATGTTTAGCTGGACTGCTGTACCAAACAGTAATTTTTTCTGAATGATCTAGTACTTTTTGGCGTAAAAGTTTCCACAAGGCAGCATCACTTGTGCCATTATGAACTAAGTAATCATCATAAGAATCAGCACAAGGCAATTCAGGATATTCAGTCACATATTTGGTCGAAGGAGTACCAGCCAGCAATTTCTTCATGCTAACTGGTTTAACACCCAAATATTTTTCAAAATATTCACTCATATTAGCCATTCCTTCAATTAAATTGTTGAATGGTTCTTTGTCTGGTTTTAAAGGCGCTGCCAAGTTTTCATGGTACTTCTTTAAAGCTTCATAATCCGTACCAGCTCCCACCATTTGACCAGCATAACGTGTATTACCACCCTCATGACCTTCTGGCGCACTGTCGACTAATAAAACTTTAGCACCACTGTCTGCCGCAAACCTGGCAGCTGTGGCACCAGCTCCACCAAAGCCTAAAACTATTACATCATAAACAGCATCCCATTTAAAATTGTGTTCATTATTCATTATTAAGCCTCCATATAAAAAGCTCTGATATAGACAACTTAATTATAATTCTAAATTCAGATATTGTGAATAAGGTAACTAAGACCTTTTTACATAAAAAAATAGGCAAATATAAATATTCACCTATTCGTTAATTTTTTATTTTTAAATAAATTTACGGCTCATCTGGTAACCAGATGATTACGTTTCTTAACAAATCCATAATACCACTCCTTTTCTAATCATTTAATAATTTCATGATAGCTCTTAAATACAAATATGTTTCATAATTTTCATATTTGAAAATCATTATTTACCATTCTTGTAACATTTACTTCGTAACCAGCATCAGTCAAAACTTCTAAAATACTTTTAGCCGCAATTCTTTTACCTTTGCACAAGTCATTATAATAATTGCCCAATATCTTAGTAAAAGCTAATTCTATGTGATTAGGCATTTTCTTTAAGTAAGATAAAGCTTCATAACAAAGTTCTTTTCTGTCTTTTTTTATACACCAATCAACATAATTAATCATTAATATGCTTAAAGCCAGCAACGTCTTTTTATCTATTTTATTAAAATTTTGATATTTTCTAATCATATTATTAATAAAAAATGCCGCGTTATCTATGCTATAAATTTGTATTAAATTTGCCATTAATATGATTCTATAATATTCATTTTCATCACTATCTTTTTGAAAAATTATTTTCTTGATCTCTTTTTTTTGATTGTCACTTAGATTATCAAGTGTTTTTTCATCATGAGTATCAGCAATTAGCCTGGTGGCTAAAATAGTAAATTTAATAAAAGGAGTTTGAGGATTAATTTTTTCAAGTTCATTAATTATTTCCTTTATTTGAAAAGTATTTCCGTTATACGCCATATTTATAAATTTATGAATCAGAATCACAATTTTTTCTTTATTATACTCTTTGGTTTTATAGTTACCAAAAAACTCTTTTACACTAATATTATGCTTTTGCAAAATTTCTAAAAAGTCATTTACTCCAATATCATTTAGTCCTCTTTCTACTTTCGAGTAAAATGAAACTGAAATAACTCCAGCTGCCATTTCTGTTTGAGTCAATCCTAATTCTTGACGTAAACTTTTTAATTTTTTACCTATATAGTTCATTTAATCACCTGTCTTTTTATGCTATATATGACTTAACAATTATGAGCACATCTGCTAAAGCTGGCAAACTTATTATTTAATTTTAATAAAATAAGCTAAAAGAACAATGATGTTAAACTAAAGAGTCTAAGTTTGTTATAATTTAAGTTATTAATAACAAATTAATATAACAGCTTTAGGGGATTCGACATGCCAAATTTTCATAACACTAAACTTAAAAAAGAAGTAGTTTTAAGAGATCCAGTTCACGAGTACATCCACATTGAAGACAAAGTTATACTTGATATCCTGAAAACCCAAGAATTTCAAAGAATGCGCAGAATTAAGCAACTTGGTCCCATTGCATATGTTTTCCCTGGTGCAACACACACACGTTTTGAACATAATCTGGGCGTTTATGAATTAACTCGCAGAATTTGCAATATTTTTGCAAAAAAATATCCATCACAGAGGCCTGGTGATGGTCTATGGGACGATAATAACAGATTATTAGTCGAATGTGCTGCACTTCTCCATGATATTGGACATGGACCGTATTCACATACTTTCGAACATCTTTTTGATACAAACCACGAAAAAATTGGTCAAAAGATTATCACTGACTCAAATACAGAAATTAATCAAGTCCTGCGGACAGTTTCACCAAATTTTCCAGGTCTTGTAGCCAGCGTTATTGCTAAAACTTACCCTAACCCACAAGTAGTCAAAATGATTTCTAGTCAAGCAGATGCCGATAGAATGGACTACTTGCAACGCGATGCTTACTTCACTGGAGTTACTTATGGAAAGTTCGATTTATCTAGAATTTTGCAAGAAATTCGCCCATATAGTGAGGGAATTTGCTTTACAATGGCGGGAATGCATGCTGTTGAAGATTATATTGTTTCTCGTTATCAAATGTATCAACAGGTTTATTTCCACAGAGTCGGTCGTTCGATGGAAGTTATTTTACAGCATTTGCTTGAAAGAGCCAAAATCATTTATAAACAAGGGAATTTGCCAGTTACTCCTAGTTTAGCAAAATTTCTGGCTAATGACTGGACGCTTGATGATTACCTGGAGCTAGATGATGGCGTAATGGAAACTAATTTTTCAATGTGGACAAAAGCCAGCGATCCGATTCTATCTGATTTAACAAGGCGCTATCTCTTCAGAAAACCTTTAGCCAGTGTATGTATCAATCCAGAAACCAAAAATCTACTGCCAAAATTAAAAGATTTAATCAAACAGGCTGGTTTTGATCCAAATTATTACACCGATACCAATTCAGCTTTTGATGAACCTTATGATGCTTATAAACCGACTGGTAAAAATGCTAACAGTCAAATTGAAATTATGCAAGACGATGGACAATTAATCGAATTATCACATTTGAGTCCTCTTGTACGTTCATTGAATGGCACATTGCAAGGCGACGAACGCTTTTTCTTCCCTAAAATCATGATGTCAAATAGTGATGAACCTCAAATTTTTGATCCGTTATACCAAAAATTTCAGCGTTACATTAAAAATGGCACTTTGCGATACTTGAGAAAACCAAAAAATAAATAAGCAGCTGAATCGCTGATTCAGCTGCTTTTACTACTTTTGTTATGATTTAAGTTAAAAGTATAATTCTTTTCAATCTTTAACTTTTTTGACCAAATGAATTTCTCTGTCGAATAGCTGTTTCATTTGTTCATTAAAACTGTGAGCGATAAAAATAACGGTAGCAGTAGTAGACGTCACTTCATGCAAGATTTGCATAGTAGCTTGCTGATCGATTGCACTAGTTCCTTCATCAATCAAAATTATTTCACTTTGATGAACTAAAGCCCGCACCAGAACAATTTTTTGTCTTTGTCCTCCTGAGATATTTAACTTGTTCAAATCGATTTTTTGATTTAATCCTTCATCAAATTTGGCAATATCACCTGCTAATTGTACTTTTTCAACCAGTGACGGTAAAGCGCTCTTTAATTTGTCTACAAACATCGTCATGTTGTCAGCAACGCTCACCGGAAAAAGCACAGGATCTTGGGGAATATAGCCAATTTTACTCATATCTGGGTTAACCACAGCACCATCCTTGTCTTTAAAAACAATCTGCCCTGAAGTTGGTTTGATTTGTCCGAGAATGAGTTTAAACAAAGTTGATTTTCCAGCTCCAGAATCACCAGTCAGAAGCACTTTTTCACCTGACTTAATATTAATGTCTGGAAAAATTAGGCTTTCACCATTAGGAAATTGCAAACTAAGATCATGGGTACTAAGTGATGCTGGAGTTGCTACTTCTTCAGCTTGCTCTTTTTTAACTGGCGCAGCCGTTTGGGCAATCTCCTGATTTAAAGTTTTGGAGCCCTTTATTTGTCCATAACGACTAACTATGATTTGAATACTTTGCCTTAAGTAGAGATTACAATTGCCTACTCCAGTGATTGCACCAAATGCTACTATTTTAGCTTGGAACAAATAACCCGTTAGTAAGAATAAAATTAATGAAAAAGAAACTGATACCAATCCATTAATTATACTTAGTAATTGCGTAATCCCATTTTGCTTGACATAAGCATCTTCTAGCTCTTTAGCTGCATCATTAGTTACTTTAAATAGTTTTCCTCCGGCAAAATAACGTTGTAGTTCTTCAAGGCCATTAAGCCACTTTTCTAAGCAATCGAGATATTGATTATTACTCTTTGAAATCTTGGTCATTGAATTTTGTAGTGGCTTTTCTAATAATTTTGGTAACGATAATGAAATAGCCACCATCAAAATAATTGTGAGAAGTAAACTCCAGTGTAATGAAATAAGCAGAACAATTACAGATACTAAATTAATAACACCACCAATTAGACCAAAAAATGGTGCAAAATAATTTTCTTGGCTTTGATTCAGGTCATTTGTTAATCGATTTTGAATCTGGGCAACAGAATGCTCTTTTTGATCCGCATAAAAGTGAGATACAGATCTTTTTCTGATATGAAAATTAAATTCCTCTTGTTGTTTTGATAGAAAGAACGCATGCAGTCCTTGTATTAAATATTGAAATAAGAAAGGCATAAATGAAATGACATTTATAATTAAAAACTGTTGGAATTTCTGTTGCTGAATTGCTGTGGTTAAAAGCATAATTAATTGTGTAGTTACAATTGGTAAAGTCCACTCTAAAACTGTAATCAAAATTAGTATCATGAAGCGTAAAGGGTTTTGCTTATAAAAGTCCTTAATTGTCATAATATCTTACCTCCTTTTTATTGCTTTATGTTTTCGTTAAGTGAATTTCTCTGTCAAACATTTCTTTCATCTGATCATTAAAGCTGTGTGCAATAAAGATTACTGTAGCAGAACTCGATGTGATTTCCCGCAAAATTTGCATTGTCGCTTGCTGGTCAATAGCACTGGTTCCTTCATCAATCAAAAAAATTTCACTTTGATGGACTAAAGCTCGTACTAGAACAATCTTTTGTCTTTGACCACCAGAAATATTCAATTTGTTTAAATCGATTTTTTGTTCTAAACCATCATCAAACTTGGCAATATCGCCAGCAAGTTGAACTTTTTCAACTAATTGTGGCAGTGCACTTTTTAATTTATCGGAAAACATAGTCATGTTATCAGCAATGGTTACCGGAAAAAGCACAGGGTCTTGCGGAATATAGCCAATTTTACTCATATCTGGATTAATCCTTGAACCATCTTTATCTTTAAATATGATTTGTCCAGAACTTGGCTTGATTTGTCCTAAAATAAGTTTAAACAATGTTGATTTGCCAGCTCCTGAATCTCCAGTCAACAATATTTTTTCACCTTGTTCAATATTAATATCAGGAAACTGCAACCTTTCACCATTGGGAAATTGTAAATTCAGATTGTGAGTGCTAATCGCAACTGGTCTTACCTTTTTTGTAGTTTGCACCTTTTCTACTGGTGTCGCTGTTTTAGCAATTTCTTTATTTAGAGTTTCGGACCCCTTCATTTTCCCATAAGAGGTTACTATAAACTGAATTCCCTGTCTCAAATATGATTGGCAGTTGCCTACTCCGGTAATGGCACCAAACACAACTAGTTTTTGTTGAAACAAATAACCGACTAATGAAAATAAAATCAAAGAGAAAATAGCCGATACTAGACCATTTATTACGGTTAGTAGTTGCATAACACCATTCTGTTTAACATTAGCATCTTCTAAATTTTTAGCAGCTTTATTCGTTACCTTAAATAATTTTGCACCACTAAAATAGCGTTGTATTTCTGCAAGTCCATTAAGCCATTTCTCCAGGCAATCTAGATATTTTTGGTTGGTCTTAGAAACTTGAATCATTGAATTTTGTAAGGGCTTCTCCAACAGCTTTGGCAAAATTAAGGAGATTAGTACCATTATTGATATGGTAACAAGCAAACTCCAATGTAATGAAACCAATAATATAATGGTAGAAACTATAATGACTACTCCTCCAATTAAGCTAAAAAAAGGAGTAATATAATTTTGCTGACTTTGAACTATATCATTGGTTAACCGGTTTTGAACTTGTGCTACTGCATGGTCTTTTTGATCTGCATAAAAATGACTAACAGTTTTTGCTCTGATTGCAATGTTATATTGTTCTTCTTGTCGCGACAAAAGGTAGTTTGACAGCCCTTGCATTAAATAATCTGATATTACGCATAGAAAGGAATATAAAATAGCAATTAAAAAGTTTTTAAAGTTTCCCATCTGAATTGCCGTTGTTAAAAGCATGCTGATTAAAGTAGTAATTATTAAAAGACAATAGAAACCAATATTGATTAAAAGTAAAACAATAAAGCGTAAAGGATTTATCCTATAAAATTCTTTAATTGTCATTTTGATTACCTGATTTTTTATTTGATTTTAAATTGATTTGATAATCAAACTTGTCTTTTAGTTCCGGACTGAAGTTATGTGCAATCATTAAAAGTGTTTTATCGGTATCGAGCAAATTGCCAATAATTTCACTGGTAGACTTACTATCAACTGCACTAGTTGCTTCATCAAGTAACAAAAATGGTTCATCATGAATTTCAGCCCTGGCTAAAACTACTTTTTGTCTTTGTCCACCTGATAAATTGCCTTGATCTAAATCAACCGTTGTATTAATTTGATTTGGAAACTTTGCTAAATCTGGTACCAACTGAACTTTTTGGACAGCTTCTTTTAGTTTGCTAACCAATTTACTGTTAAACATCGTAATATTATTTGCAATAGTATCAGGAAAGAGCGTTGCATCTTGTGCTATGTAACCTAGTCGAGCTTGCTGAGGCGATATTTTAGTCCCATCTTGAGCAGTAAAGTAGACCTCACCAGTTTTGGGCTTAAGTTGTCCCAGCAGGACTTTGAATAGAGTTGACTTACCTGTGCCTGAATCTCCTGAAAGTAAGACCTTATCGCCTTTATTAATAGTAAAATCAGGATAAGATATACTTTCTCCATTTTGATATTGCACTTTCAAATTGTGACATTCAACACCATAAACAACCGTTCCAGGCTTCTTTTCAGGTATTGATTTTGTTAAATCAGCAATTTCCTGACGTAACTTTTTGGTTGATCTCATTTGCGTCATTGCGTTAATAACTTCCCAGAGACCATTAAAAATGGTCGAAGCAAAGCTACCTGTTATAAACCAATCACCCAAAGTGATTATATGATTAAAAAATAGTAGTCCACTGAATAAACTTGACCCAATTTGACCAATAGCATTACCTAAGCCGTTAATACTAATCGAGATTCCTTGTACTTTTTTTCTATAAACATTGGCTTCTGCCAGTTTCCGACTATCTTGACCAAGTGCTCTATCTAGTCGGCCGCTTGCACTGTATCTGCGCAATTCACTTAAACCAGAAAACCAATTTTCAATTGTATTTAAAAACTGCGCGTTTTTCTTGGCTGCTGCAGCTGTGGAATTAGATAACTTTTTTGTCATAATTTTAGGTAGAGTCAACACAATAATTGCCGCTACAGCAACAAATAAAATTAATGACCAGTGAAGAGTTATCAATGTACCAATTGCGAAGATAAGACTTAACAAGTTGGTCCAAATTTGAATCCAAGGCGTAGCATAATCGTCTGTTAAAACCTTGAGATTATTGCCTAACTCATTTTGTATTTCTGATACCTTATAACCGCCAGAATTGTAATACCGCCGCATTATTTGGGAACGAATATTATGTAAGCATTCTTGAACTTGCTTATTAAACAAAAATGTTCCTAATGGTAAGGTCAAAACAGTAAAGATTGATACAATAAAATCAATGACTAACCAAAATACAAATCTGTCCCAGTTGCCTTTTGTTAAATCATTGATTGCATATTTAAAAAGGTATGTTGCCAATGTTCCACAAATGGAATAACATAAGAAAATAATTAGAATGAAAATACCCCGAAAAATATTGGTTTTAAAAAGATTTTTAAGTGACATTGCTCTTTTATCCTTTCATCTTTTGTATGTTTTTATTAAACTTTAATTTTATTTTAAATGCAATAGAATTTCACTAAGGGGTCAATAAAGCAGACTAAGTGGTAATTCTGCCAAACTAAAAGATCTGCTTAAGTTAAGCAGATCTTAGTAAATTTTATAATTTATTAATGTTTATCTTTTTCGTATCTAGTGTTAAATAAAGGACTGAGTGGTTCATGTTTTTGAATGCATTTGATTGCATCCCCAATAAGCGGACCTACTGAAACCAGAAGAGTTTTTTCCAACTTCTTTTCTACTGGCTGATTAATAGAATCTGTCAATACCAAATTTTTAATCGGAGAATCATTCAATCTTTGGATAGCTGGACCTGATAAAACTGCGTGAGTAGCACTGGCATAAACTTCAGTAGCTCCAGCATCTATTAAAGCTTGAGCAGCTAGTGTAATAGTGCCTGCTGTATCAATCATGTCATCAATAATGATTGCACGTTTACCCTTGACATTGCCAATGATATTCATTACTTCAGAAACATTTGCGCGAGGACGACGCTTATCTACAATCGCAATAGGTGTCTTCAAAAACTCAGCCAGTTTGCGAGCACGGGTTACTCCACCATGATCAGGCGAAACGACAACAGCATCTTCTTGTAGTTTGTTTCTCAAAAAGTAATCAGCAAGTAATGGTGCACCCATTAAATTATCAACAGGAATATCGAAAAATCCTTGAATTTGTGGTGCATGCAAATCCAGTGACAAGACTCTGGTTGCTCCAGCTTCTTGCAGCATGTCAGCTACTAACTTAGCAGTAATTGGTTCACGTGGTCTAGTCTTACGATCTTGCCGAGCATAACCATAGTAAGGAATCACGATATTAATTGTTTGTGCACTTGCACGGCGCACAGCATCAATCATGATCAACAATTCCATTAGGTTATCATTAACCGGTACACTGGTTGACTGAATCAAATATACATCCTTACCCCGAACAGATTCATCAATGTTAATTTGAATTTCACCATCGCTAAAGCGTTGCACACTGGACTTACTCAGTGGCACTTCCACCCGCTGTGCAATTTTTTCCGCCAGCGGAACATTGGAATTGAGGGCAAACAACATCATATTGTCTTTATAAGACATAATTTCCTCCGTATTAAAATTGTTAACAACTTATTATTTTACCAAAAGTTGTCTGAAAAAGTTACTTCTGATATTATTATTCAACTTTAACGAACGACATTCAAGCCCTGAATCTTAGTTTATGAAGTAAATTATATAAGTTTTTAGCTAAACTCCAGTGAATACCAAAATGAAAGTTGATACTATTTGAAAAAATGACTGTCAAGTTTAAGTACTTCACGTATTCAGTTTTTACTCTTGCAAAAAATATTTTCACCAGTTATTTTAGCTATATGAATATTGTTTTATTGCGTATTTAGCCATTTTTGGATACTTTTGCTTGATCAAAAAGTCATTGAAGAAAAACTTTTACTTTGCTAAAATTCAAAACATAAACAAATATCTATATAATGTCGAAATGAGGTCGGCAGTTTCTACACGTTAACCGTAAATTACGTACTATAGATAAAAGGTGAAGAGAACTTTTAAGTTCTTCCGGTCTTTTTCTATGCACTAGAAAAAGATTTTTTTGTGTTTTACTTTTGAAAGGGAGGCAAATATGAATAGTAATTTCCTTTGGGGCGGCGCTACAGCATCCTATCAGTGTGAGGGTGCCTGGAATATTGATGATAAGGCTGAATCCATGTGGGATCATTATTTACATGAAAATAATTTAGAAAACGGTGATGTAGCTAGCGATCATTATCATCATTTTGAAGAAGATATCAAAATGATGAAGGATGGTGGTCAAAATGCATACCGTTTTTCTTTGTCTTGGCCCCGCATTATCAAAAATCGTACCGGGGACATTAATCCGAAAGGAATTGAGTTTTACAATAAACTAATTAATTGTTGCCTTAAAAATGGCATAACGCCTTTTGTGACGCTTTATCACTGGGATCTGCCACAGTACTGGCAAGAGGTTGGTGGCTGGCTCAATCTCGACACCAGCCGTGCTTTTGCCCACTACGCTGAAGTTTGTTTTAAAGCTTTTGGCGATAAAGTTAAGCTCTGGACAACTTTTAACGAACCAAAATGGTTTACTGTCAATGGCTATTTGATTGGCAACTATCCGCCGGCTGAACATGATCTACAACACACGATCACTTGCGGTTTTAACGTGATGTATGCCAGTGCATTAGCTATTCAAAAATTTCGTCAGGGAAATTTTCAGGGACAAATAGGCATTGTTCATAGTTATTCACCAATTGATGGCATAGACGATACAATAGAAACCAAAATCGCCATGCGGAATGCTGATAATTATGCTAACAACTGGGTTTTAGATACCGCTGCACTAGGTAGTTTTCCCATTGATTTGATAGCTAAACTTAGTGAGACTAATGATATTTCTTTCATGAAACCTGACCTTCTAAAAACAATAGCGGAAAATACAGTTGATTTTTTAGGTTTAAATTATTACGCCCGTACATTAGTAAAACCATATACTTCCGGCGAAACGAAAATGGTATTTAACAATTCCGGTAAAAAAGGTTCAACTCAAATGAGAATAAAAAACTGGTTTGAACAGGTAATGGATCCAAATAGTGAATACACTGAATGGGATACTGAAATATATCCCAAAGGGTTAGAGGATGGCTTAATTCGTGCATACCAAAAATATCATTTGCCTATCTATGTGACAGAAAATGGTGTTGGCTTTCATGAAAATATTAATGTAAGTGAAGTCAAGGATGACTACCGCATTTCCTTTATGAATGATCATATAAATGCTTTGATGAATGCACAAGACAAAGGAGCTGATGTCAGAGGTTACTTTACCTGGTCCCCATTTGATCTGTATTCATGGATGAACGGGGTCGAAAAACGTTATGGCTTAGTAGCCGTCGATTTTTCAACATTAAAGCGTAAGCCAAAAGCTTCCTACTTTTGGTACAAAGAAATTATTAATTCAAATGGTAAATTGATTGAACGTAGGGAATACTAAAGTAGGAGTTTGAACATGGAAACTACAAAAATTACTTCTTGGATGGATAAACACATTACACCATTTGCTAATAAAATGGCCAATCAACGTCATCTTGCAGCAATTAGAGACACTTTTATGACACTTCTGCCAATCACATTGTTTGGTTCAATTTTTGTCATAATCGGTGCTGCGCCACCTGTTACCAAACATAGTAATGGCTTATTAATAGCTTGGGCTCACTTTGCTCAAAAGAATGCTTTAACTCTTTCTTGGTTAAGTTCCGTTTCGATGAGCGCAATGTCAGTTTTTATTTGCGTTGGTATTACCTACTTTTTATGCCAGCATTATAAAGAAAATCCTCTATCGCCTATTATGTTTTCTTTAGCAGGATTTTTTATGTTAGTTTTTGATCCTAAAAAACTCGGCTTCACTGGAAATTTTGCAGACATTAGTTATTGGGATGGCCGTGGAATTATCATTGCCATTTTGATTGCTATTCTAACAACGGAAGCGTACCACGCAATGCGTAAGCACGATTTTGGTCGTATTAAGATGCCTAAAGGAGTGCCATCAGCTTTATCAGAAAGTTTTGCTTCATTTGTTCCAGCACTAGTGATTTTAGCAGTAGACGCAATTATTTTTATAATTTGTCAAGCAAACCATACTACAGCAGTTAAAGCCATTTACAGCTTCTTATCACCAAGTTTTAAGGTTGCAGACAGCTTGCCAGCAACAATCTTTTTAACTATTTTAGTACAGCTCTTTTGGTTTTTCGGTATTCACGATGCTGCTCTCGCTGGTATTCTGGGACCAATTCGTGATGGTAATCTCTCTATCAATGCTAGCGCTAAGTTAGCAGGCAAAGCACTACCAAGAATTTTCACTACTCCTTTTTGGGTTTACTTTGTTATTATCGGTGGCTGCGGTTCAGTATTAGCTTTAGCGATTATAATGTCATTTTCGAAATCTAAGCAACTAAAAACAGTGGGTAGAGTGGGTTTAATTCCAGCACTATTTGGAATTTCTGAGCCTATGATATTTGGTACCCCGTTAATGCTAAACCCAATCTTTTTCATTCCCTTTATTTTTACTTCCACGGTTAACGCTATCCTCAGTTACCTTTCAATGTCATTTGGATTGGTAAAGAAGACATTTGCACTATTTTCATGGCAAATGCCGGCGCCAATTGGAGCATTTTTATCAACTATGGATTGGCGGGCTCCAATATTAGTAATATTATTGATTGTAATTGATGGCTTAATGTATTACCCATTCATGAAAATTTACGAAAGAAGCTTATTAAAGGAAGAAAACAGTTAGCAACAGAGCTTTAATCAAATTTCTTATTCAATTAAAAAACTAAATTCTATTGAGAACTAATTTCCAATATTCAAGCGAAATTAGTTCTTTTTATTTGAAAACTTTCTCTCCTTATTGTTAGTTAATAATAGAAATTTTCTTTTCTATATTATTTGGAATTAAAAAAGTGTACCTTATAATTATAGCTTTAGCTATTAAGGAACACTTAACTAAAATTTTTAATTCAAACTATTTAATACGTCACTCACAATGCCATGATGTTCAGTTAACAATTGTGCAGCTTCGTGCTTACTTTTACCCGCTTTAGCCATCACTATTGCAAGAGCAACATCATTGTCTGCTTTTTTTAAAAAGCTTAGAGCTTTAGCAGTCGGAATTCCTGCCGTTTCACTAATAATACGGCAAGCACGATCAACTAGCTTATCATTGGTTGGTTGCACATCAACCATCACATTTTGATAAACTTTGCCTTGTCTTATCATTACACCGGTTGAGATCATATTTAAAATCATTTTTTGAGCAGTACCGGCTTTCATACGTGTTGAGCCGGTTATCACTTCAGGACCAACCACAGCATTAATTGCAATTTCAGCGATTTGACCTATCACTGAATTTGGCACACAAGCTACGGCTATAGTTAGAGCTTGGACTTTAGCGGCATATTTTAACCCACCAATAACATAAGGAGTTCGGCCACTGGCAGCTAAGCCAATAACAATATCATTTGCCGTTAATTTAAGATTTTTCAGGTCGGCTTCTCCCAGTGATGCCGAATCTTCTGCACCCTCTACAGCAGCAAACATAGCTTTTTTGCCACCTGCCATCAAGCCAATTGCTCTTTCCGGCTTAATACCGTATGTCGGAACTAGTTCAGCTGCATCAAGCACGCCTAATCGTCCACTAGTTCCGGCGCCAATATATATTAAGCGTCCTCCAGCAGAGTATCTTGTGGAAGCCTGATCAATTGCTTTAGCAATTTGATCGCTCTCTCCTGCTACAGCAAGAGCTACTTTTTGATCTTCAGCATTGATCGTTTTGACCATATCCAATGTAGACATTGTATCAATGTGTGTTGTTGCTGGATTTCGCGCTTCAGTTTCTAAGTTTTTAATTTCCATATTCTATCCGTAAATTAATTCGTTTTTACAGTTGCAACAATCTGATTTGCAGTAACCTTGCCTGTAGCAATAGGAGAAATACTTGTGACATCTTCCATATTGTTAATCATTACCATCACGTCTGTTGGCTTGCCCGCAGCTTTGATAGCTGGAACATCCATTTGAGCAATAACATCGCCTCGTTTAACATACTGTCCACTTTTTACTTTTATTTCAAATGGAGCACCCTTTAATTCAACAGTGTCAATTCCAAAATGCAAGACTAATTCCAATGGACCTTGATCTGATTCCATTGTAACTGCGTGTTTCGTATCCATAATTGTTAAAATACGTCCATCAACTGGAGCAACAATTTTACCATCATTATCAGGTATCACAGCAAAGCCGTCTCCCAGCATTTTTTGAGCAAAAACATCATCTTTTACTGCAGATAATTCTTCCAATTCACCATTCACAGGACTGGCTAAATTAACTTCAACACTTTCGTGACTTGTTTCATTATTCTCGGGGTTAACAAAAGAGCCATCCTCATTTTTAGCAACTACAGCGCTCTTAGGTACGCCAAAGAAATAAGTTAGAATAAAACCGCCAATATAAGCTGCTAATAGACCAATACAATAATTTAATGCTTTATTGTGGGCAATTAACGGAATTAAGGCAATACCAGATGTACCAATAGCAATTGAGCCAACATTGCCGAAGGCTCCTAAAACGGCACCACCAATACCACCACCTAAACATGCAGTAATGAAGGGACGACCTAAAGGAAGAGAAACACCGTAAATTAGTGGTTCGCCCACTCCTAAAATTCCGACGGGCAAAGCCCCCTTAATTAGTTTAGTTAATTCTTTGTTCTTACGACATTTAACCCATAAAGCAATTGCAGTACCTACTTGTCCGGCACCCGCCATTGCTAAAATAGGCAAAAGCGGCGTATAACCCATCTTTTGAATCATTTGCACATGAATTGGCGTTAAAATTTGATGCAGGCCAAACATAACCATTGGTAGGAACACTGCACCTAAAATAAAGCCGGCAACAGGTCCACCAACCTTTAAGACCCAGTTAATTCCGCCAACGAGTGAGTTTGAAACCCAACCAGCAAAAGGCATAATGATAAAAATAGTAATTAATCCCATTATTAATAAAGTTAAAAATGGAGTAAAAATAATATCAACTGAATCAGCCATATATTTGTGGAAGAATTTTTCAACATATGACAGAAGCCATACTGCAAGTAAAACTCCAATAATACCACCCTGTCCAGCAGCTAATGGCTCACCATTAAAAATATTTGGTATTACCATAGGAGCCACTACACCAGGCAACAGCACCACTCCACCGATGATCCCACCAAGTCCAGGTGTGGCATTAAATTCTTTAGCAGCATTAATACCAACATAAATATTTAAGTAGAAAAATAATCCATTTGCAATCACACCTAAAACGGTGATGCCCAGGTTCCAGCTTGCCGGCAGCATTTTGGCTGTCAACATATTTCTTAAAATACCTGATACACCGGAAATTAAGCCGGCACCAACAAATGCTGGAATTAAAGGTATAAAGATAGCCGAAATATGTTGCAAGACAATACGCCACCAAGTTTGCTTTAAGCTGGCTTTATGGGCTACGTGAACTTCTTCAGCTTTCTCCATAACTTCGCTCTTGTCTTTTTGATAAGAACTTTCCTTAGCTGTTACATCTGGAAAAGGATCATTTTCATTTACTCCAGCTGCATTAACCATGCTTTGAGCAACTTTAGCATTTACACCAGGACCTAAAACTACTTCCAGCGTTTCACCATCAACTACTCCCAAAATGTCTTTAACTTGTTTTAAACCAGCTAAATCCACTTTAGATTTATCCCTGACCGTAATTCTCACTCTGGTCATACAATGGTATAAAGATTTAACGTTTGCAATACCACCAATATGATCATAGATTTCTTGGCCTATTTCGGAATATTTATCTGTACTCATTTTTTCCTCCTTTTTTAAAGACAAAATAAGTATATTATTTATTAGACCAATTTGCAATCTATGATGTAATTTTGCTAAAATACATAGTTCATTGGATTATACCATTTTTAAAATAAGCAATTATAGATTTGTCATTATTTCTAAATTTATATGATATAAAAAGTTATTCCAATTTATTCGTGACAGGTTCAAAAAAAATTTTTTGTCCCGACTCTATTTGATCCAAAAGGGGTAAATCATATGCAGCCACATGTCCCAAAATATTAACTTTGCTATCGGAAGGCAGATCACGTTTAGCTATTTGCAATTCACCTTGATAACGTAAATATTTCGTATTGTCACAAGTAATTGTTCCTTTAGTTCGAAATTTAGGACTTTCCTGAGGTGCGACATCAAAAAGCTGACGGCTGCGTCCTTCATTAAGCCTAACAACATCACGCGCTACGTCTGGTCTATTATGCCATTCATATTGAAACAGCTTGGGTATTTTTTCCTTAACATGAAGGGTTATAATCTTCTTTTTAGTATAATTTTTGAAACTGTCAATCATTTGCGCTGACAAAGAAGCATCACCGATAAAAACATGATCACAACCCAAATGTTTTAATTCCAACATTGCTGCTAAAGGATTCTCTCCTCTTTGCTTTTCCAAAGTAGGTAATCCAGCATGAATTGGACCACGTAAAACAGCATCACCAGCGACAAATGCCATCGTTTCCAGATTCACGTGATGTAACCAATCATTTTTCTCTTTTAACCAATTCGAATCCAGACCGGTTTCTGGACGAGGATAAAAATTATGCCAAGCTTGTAAGTTTTCGAAGTTAGCGCCGTGTTCTCGTAAAGCTGTGATGTCATCCTCATTAATAGTACTAGCGTTCAGAGCTATAGGCCTTTTCTGCGATAGTTTAGCAATAATAGCTGCTGACACGTTATCGTCTATTCTAAGTCCAGTCAAGCCTAAGCTTTCAACCTGTTCTTCATTTTCAAGTGAAAGCCCTAGCCTTGCCATACCACTCTCAGAAACATCAGCAATGATATCAGTTTCTAGATTTTTACACCATTTAGTCAATTCTGTTAATCTTCTCACTATTATTTTAGGATCATCTTCAGGAATATGCAGTGAAGTAAAAATAGTTGTTAATCCCGCATTCCGCATTGCAAGTAAATAATTATAATCATCAGCCGTTAAATCACGGTTGAGATAAATTGAAAAACCTAACATACATTTTTCTCCCCTTTAAATGTGAAATCACTTACAGACATTATTATACTATTTTATATATACGGAGATTATGAGTAACTAAAAAAATCGTGAACTATTGTCCACGATTTTTAATAATCAAGTCAATATAATCAACTTTTTTGCAATATAAACGTACTCCAAGGTTCAATAGATTTTAACAAGTCTAAGTCATCGGGATGTAAGTGTCCTACAAGATTACGTCTGCCATCATTAACAAACGGTGTTAAAACAATTTGAAGCTCTCCTTTATACCTCGGATATTTATCATTAACAACAACTATATCTCCTCTTGCAAAAGAGGATTTGTCATTATTATGAGCTGGAATATCCTCCTTAGCATAAACAACACGAGGCTGCGTGTCGCGTAACAGAAATGCAGAAGCATCACCGCGATACAAATGAGGCTCTTTTAAGCAAATCGTTTGCTCAATTGGTAAAACATCATCTTCAAAATCGATTTCTAAAGTAGGAAATGAACTGTTAAAAGCATTTGCTGCAGCAGCTAACTCATCTTCACTGGCAAAAGCGTTTCCAATAATAATGTCATCAATCATTTTACTCAAGCGTAAGTGAGTAACCTGACTAAAAATGCTCCGCTTACGATCACTTTCAAGTGTAGGTAAGCCTTCATGAACAGGCCACGGACCAAATTTAGCATTTTTTGATGAAATAAACGCAGCTGTATGCAATCCATAATCACGATACTTTTGTGAATATTCATTAAAAATTTTTTCACTTAATCCCGTATATTCTTGTGGATAAAAGTTATGACAACCAATTAGATTATCATTCTCCGGATTATAAGCCATGATACTATCTAGGTAGTTGGTTCCCCTGCTCATATTAAGTTCAATTTTTAATCCATATTGATTATGAGTCATTGAAGCCTCTTCCATGCCACTGAAACCTTCATCTAAACGCAAGCCCCAGACACCTAAGTTATGGAAAAAAACAAGATCATTGTAATCAATTTTTAGTTCTTTAAATAAAACAGGGTTAATATCTACTACCGTTTTAAAGCCTAGTTCATTAGCATAAGCTACATCTTTCTTTAACTTTGCAAGTATATCTTCTCCACTTGCACTTTTTAATTGCAAAAGTGATGTAAATATTCTGCTATAGCCATAATGATGGGCTAAATCCATATATTTTTTATCCTGTTCAAATGTACTTTGCTCGGGATAAAGTGAAATACCTAATTGCTTCATAAACTATTGCTCCTTAAACTTTATTAACTTTTTTAGGATCCATGTTATTAGAAGCAATAACAAATGGTACATAAATCAAGAAACCTACGACCATATTAACAATTTGTAAAATAACTGGACGCCAATCAATCGTTGCCATTATTGAATTAAGGAATGGCGGCATTGCCCAAGTTGTCTGTACGGCAACCCGGTTTACCAAGCCAAGACTTAGAGCACCATATGCAATTGATACCATAACTAATGGAGCAAGAATAAATGGAATAATGTAAATTGGATTCAAAACAATTGGCATACCAAACATCATAGGTTCATTAATGTTGAAGATTCCAGGTACGAGAGAAATCTTAGCAACAGCACGTTCATCTTCACGCTTTGAAAAAGCAAGAACAGCTAAAATGAGTAACAGAGTTGAACCTGCACCACCGATCCAAACATAAAGGTCAAAGTCACTTCTAGTCCACATATACGGTAATGCTTTTTGCACCTTATGTGCATTAGTATTGGCAATCAGTGCAGTAGTCCAAATACTTTCTGTAACTGGTGCCAATACATTGGTACCATGGATACCAAAGAACCAAAACAGTTGGACTAAGAATACAATCAGTAACAACGAGCCATATCCTTGACCCATCTTCATTAGAGGCTCTTGAATTGTTTTGGCAATTAAGTCAATAACTGTTGTGTTTTTAAGAGTGAATAGATAGTCAATAATACCAACAACGAACAAACCAGCAGTCGCAGGAATAATACCTGTAAAGGCATTAGAAACAGCTGGCGGAACACTGTCAGGCATTTTAATAGTAATATGTTTCTTTACTAAAGCAATATATATTGCAACAGAAATGGCACCCATAATCATAATGGTAAAGAAGCCGTAAGCACCAAAGTACTTGCTAAAATTAAACCATCCCCAAGCACTAATATTCTTGCCATTAACAGCCATTTGAGCATCAGTTAATGTTTTTATATCTCCCTTAGTAAGAACATTTTTCAAGTCAGCTGAAAAACTCTGAGGCAAGCTCATGATAAAGGTACCTAATGTAAGCAGGCCACCTGCGATTGGTTCAACTTTATATTGGATACACATTTGATAGCCAAACGTGAAGGCAAACAGCAATCCTAGAATCGCTGTTGAACCTGTCCAAACCAGTCCATTAATACTAATGAGCCATTGCATTGAGTTAACAACGCCCATCCATCCTAGGTTAGTGGGAACATCCCTAAAGATGGCATTTAATACACTAGCTACTGAACCAGCCAGCATAATAGGCATAATGGAGATAAAGGCATCACGCAGTGCAACAAGCCAGCGAAGAGAGCCGATCTTAGCCGCAACAGGAACGAGATGCTTGTTTAGCCAGTTAATTATAGCATTCATAATAATTCCTCCTACTAATATTTCACTACACTTGCATTATACCATAGCAAATGGAAACGTTTACCATTTTACAGGCGGAAATTATTGTGGCTGTAAGTTTTATGACTTTGGTCTACACCAATATAGTTCAATATTCTCTAATCGATATTAGTCAAGTGATTAAAATGGTATATACCATATTTTTTTACTAATAAAATACATCTTTTTAATTATTATTTAATAAAAGTATTCATCTATTATTTGCCACATTCAATAGGAATCACTTTGATTTAGAGTTTATCTTTAAAAGGACGAAAGGTTTCATGTTTAGTTGAATATTCCACAACTTTCTTTATCTTATTCCCAGTAAACTCTATTAGTGACACTCCATCGAAGCAATATTCCTCTTTTTCTACAGCATCAAAATACCAAGTAACAACAAATTTATCAGTATCAGTTTGTTCAATGTTATAAATATCCCATTTTAAAACTGTCTGCTCTTTAGACTTTGAATTGATATAGGCTTTTAACTCATCTAGTCCTTCATAAGTAGCACCGTAGCATTCACGGTAATAAACATCTTGGCTAAACCAACTATCAAGATTAGAAAAATCTTTTTTAATCCAAGAGTTAAAGTAATCTCTGATAGTTTGTTCATTTTCTATAGTTTGACTGGAATTTGATAACATAATATTCATCTCCTAATTTTAAGCGAATTATATATTTCCACTTCTATATTAGTCTTATTATGTATAAGCATCTAATCTAACTTCTAAATAATCTAAATACTATTTTTATTAAAATTAGTAATTCACATTTATAACTTATTATTTTCAAAAACCTGATTATATAATTTAACTTTTGTTTGATAAATTTCATCAATAGAGCAATACACTGGTATTTTAAAGTTTAGTGTCAATTTTTTCCTTTCATTAGCACTCAAACTAATTTTTTCAAATTTTATTAAACGCCATTTTTGAGGTATTTCTCCTAATTTTTTTATTTGGGCAAATATCAATAAAGTTTCGTGTACTTTCATTTTACTTCTATTCAAAAGATCAATAGTTACTTCACCGGAAACCATACTAGTGAATGACAAACTATTAATATCTGCTTTTATTTGACCATAATGTAACCCATAACCAAATTCAAGTTTGGGACTACCTGATTCATCATAGTAATTCTCATTCTTTTGTGAATCACGCTGATAATAATATACGGGTAATTGACTTGAATTTATAGGATAGCTAATACTTAACTTTCCTTCAGGATTATAATCACCCAAAAGAATATCGGTGACTGCCTGTGGGCCTAAAATGCCGGGATACCAACTTAACAAAACAGCATCTGACAGCGATAAAATCTCATTTATATCATATGGTCTACCTTGAATTAAAATGGTGATTATTTTTTTACCGCTTTTTTTTAATTGCTTTAATAACCCAATTTGCGAACCACCAAGTTGCAAAGAAGCAACATCAACATTTTCTCCACAATCCATATTTGCGCTTTTTGAAGATAATGCACCATTATTAAAGAATTTGTCATCAAAACGCCTTGAACTTGAGCCACCAAGGACTAATATTGCCAAATCTGAGCCCTTGGATGCTTCTTCTACCATTAATTTTTGTTTCATTGTCTGTTTCGATCTAACTTGACACCCTAATGTATATTTAAGACTAGGCATTTTTTCTTTTAGCGCACTATAAATTGTATTTTGTTCAATTTTTGTTTTTTGTGGTGCGCTATAATCACCAAGTAAGTTGTAACAAGAGTCTGCACTAGGACCTACAATTACTGCCTTCGTTGTTTTCTTAATTGGCAAAATATTATGTTCGTTTTTGACAAGAGTCATACTTTCTAGTGACAATTGCTTATTTATTTCGTTTTCTTTTTGCAATATCTGGTCAATTTTTTCGCTTGTTACATTAGTATACGGGTTATCAAATAATCCTAATAAAAATTTGATAGTTAAAACTCGTGAAACCGACTGATTTAAATCTTTTAGTAATTCAGGATAAATTTTCACTGCGTTTTCAATATTAAGGAATAAATTGTCCCATAAACTGATATCTATCCCTGCTGAAAGAGCAGCCTTAACAGCCTGAGACTCATCAGGATAAAAATCACTTAACCGATCCAAAGCTGTCCCATCTGCCATGATTATCCCTTGAAAGCCATGATCCTGACGCAGTTTTTCTTTTAGCAACCATTCATTAACATGACAAGGGATCCCATCTATATCATTATAAGCAGCCATAATACCAGCTGCATTCCTACATGAGTGGATCAAAGATTCATAATCATTAATGAATTCATTTTTTCCCAAATTAACAGAACCTGAATTATGTCCTCCAAGCACTTCTCCCTGTGCAATAAAATGCTTAAGAACTACACCAACATGTTTTTCAGCTGAGTTAACTATCTTATCTCCAATCTTATTTTTTTCATTAATTAGATCTCCTTGAAATCCTTGAACTATTGCTTCAGAAAATTGTGCCGATAGGTATGGATCCTCACCGAAGCACTCTTCAGTTCTTCCCCATCTGGGATCCTTAGCTAAATCCAAAGTGGAAACAAGTGCTAAATTGATACCTTTAGCTTTTAACTCATCAGACTCTGCCGCAGCCATTTGTTTGATTAGAGAAGAGTCAAAGCTATTACCTTTTCCAATATTAGTAGGAAAAGATGGACTCTCAAGTGCTTGATGTCCATGGGGGCATTCTTCAACAAATAATACAGGTATATGTAGTCTGGAATGTTCAATCACATATTCCTGAATTTTATTTGTTAACTTTTGGCTATTATATAGAGAAATCCCGTTTTTAAAATTAACCTTCGACCATGGATCAGCTCTCAGAACGCCATATAAGGCACCTATTCCATTTCCCCATTTGACATGTTCCTTAAAATAATTCGTTAAGCTATAATTGTCTTTTGAACTTTTTTGATAACATTTCCAACCATATAAATGTTGGTTTACCTGACCAATTTTTTCTTGTAATGTCATTCTTCCTAACAAATCATTTACTCGATTTTGAATAGGCAAATTGGAATTTTGATAATCATTCATATCTATACTCTTAAGATTTTTCAACAACTTTATTACTTGCCATCACGAATGGTATATAAATGATAACATCCATTATTAATAATATTACTGTGAACAATGTTGCCGGTATATTTCCTGCTGTTGAAACCCATGTTTGTAGAACTGGTGGAGTAATCCATGGAGAAATTGCCACCATTTTTCCTAATAAACCAATTTTAGTTAAAATACATGCCAAGGTTAGATTAATTGATGGTATAACAGCTACGGGAATCATAAATAATGGGTTCATTACTACTGGTAATCCAAACATGATTGGTTCAGCAATATTAAAAACACTTGGTCCAATTGCTAATTTAGCAACATTACGATTATCCTCTTTTTTCGATACTAAAAATATGGCAATAATCAGTGCCATGACACATCCACCGCCACCTAATAATCCATAAGATCCTAAAAAAGGTGCGTTAACTATATTAGGAATTGGCTTGTGATTTGCAAAAGCTTGAATATTTTCTTGAATTGATTGTAACTGAGGTGCGACAGTAATTGGTGAAAGAATACTTGAACCATGTAATCCAAAAACCCACAAAGTATCAGATATGAACTGAATTAAAATCATCCCTGGTCCAGAAAGAACCAATCCTTTTAATGGCGTTTGAATAATAATAGAAATAAGCTCTGGTATACTTTTTCCAAGAAATGTTGTAATTAAATATATTGGAATTACCATTATAATTATAACAAGCACCTCTGGTACTAAAGAATTAAACGTAGATCCAACTGCTGGAGGAACGGAATCAGGCATATGAATTTGAAGTTTTTCATATTTAGAAAAACGAACAAACAGCTCAGTCCCTACTATTCCTGCAAACATTGCTAAAAATAAACCTGATGATGAAGTTAAACTTTGGGGAAAAGCATCAACTGCTAATGCTGTTTTACCAGAAACTAATGTAACCTGATTTCTAACAGGCATCATTAGAAACATTAAACACACAGACAAACCACCAGCATGAGTAGGTGTGAATGCTTTAGAATTCACCCTTTTATTTTCAACATACCAAGTAGCTAAATTAACACCGATATTGTATGCAACCAAAATTGCCAATATACCCAAAGTAGCATTATTTACCATTGTAGCTAAATCAGCTAATTTACTTAGATCTATAACTTTATTTACTGCAGCATTACTAAATAATAATGCATTCAATAAAACAAAAACTGAAGCTGCCATTATTAATGGCATTGTAACAATAAAACTATCACGTATCGCGGCTAAATGCCTTTGATTATTAAGTTTTCCTGCTAACGGGGACAACTTATTTGCAAATTTGTCAATCCAACTCATTTTCTTCCTCCTAAAAAATTGAAACGTTTCAACAATATTATTATAACTCTATATTGGAAACGTTTCAACTAAAAAATGTAAGTGATTACATAGAAGTTTGAGTGCTTTTAAAAACTATTTATCACATTTAATTTCTATTACACCATATGGAAAAGCAGTTTTCGGCAAATTAATAATACTGTTGTTAACAAGAACTGATTTTCCCGTTTCTAAGCTTAAAACTGTATTCGATTTTACTGGCAAATCATTCACTGAAATTTTATGACCAGCTTCATCACTGTTGTAAAATAAATAATAATCGGAGTTTTTCTTCGTCATAAAAATATTCTTATTGACATATTCTGGGCAGCCACGAGTATTATAAACAGCTTCTCCAAAAACTTTTAGCCAATCCCCTAGTTTTTTCATTAATTTTAAAGCCTGTTGTGGTAATGTACCATCTGGCTTTGGTCCAACCCCTAAAATAACGTTGCCACCTAGTGAAATAATTTTGACAATATTATCTAGTATTTCTCTAAAACTTTTATATTGATCATTAGGTACATATCCCCAATTTTTAGCCAAAGTTAAGTTAGACTCCCAAACCTTTTGTGGAGGTATGGTAGGTATTTGTTGTTCTGGTGTAACATAATTTTCGTATTTTCCGCCAATTGTGCGGTCAACAATCAGGGTATCTGCTTTAATTTGCCAAATTTTTCTGGCAATTTGCTCCATAGGCAAGAATTCATGATGACCCCCATTAACCCAGCCCGCATCAAGCCATAATATGTCAATTGGTCCATAATTTTGACAAATTTCCACTAACTGATTTTCAACAAACTTCTGGAATTTTTGCCATAGCTCCGGCTTTTGAACAGGATCATAGCTTGCATATCTTCCTCGGGGATCAGAGCCCGGTTCCCAATAAAAAGGACAGTGCCAGTCAGCCTTTGAATAGTATGCACCAATAGCGATTCCTTCCTTGCGAAAAGCCTCATTAACATATTTTAAAATATCAGCTGATGGATTATTATGAAAAGCAGAATCTTTGCCGGTAATCTTATAGTCGCTATATTTTGTATCGTACATGTTAAAACCATCATGGTGCTTTGTGGTAAAAATCATATACTTAAAGCCAGCATATTTTGCTGCTTTAGCCCAACTTTCTGGATCAAAATTTATCGGATTAAATTCATGGTTTAATGCCCAATAATCATGTCTTAATTCTTTTAGATCTTTGCGAAAAGCACCATGCTTACGAGCCCAATCATCTTCTTTTGATAATTGCCATGATTCAACAATACCTGCTTGGGCATATAAGCCCCAATGAAAAATAATACCCAGTTTTTGATTTTGAAACCATTCTAATTTATCTCGGATTGCTTGCGGTAAATCTTGATAGCTTTCCTGTTGCGCTTTCTTATTCTCAACTATATCTTGTCTTTTCTCATTTTTTTCATTCATCTTGCAACTCCTTTTGCCAAAATATCTTGTCTTTAATAAAAACCTGCTTTTCAACTTTCTGATGATCAAGCAGCTTTAATACTGTTTCCGCAACTTTTTCTGCTACCTTCTCAACTGGTTGCTTTATTAAAGTAACTGGTAATTTCATATTTTGTAATAAATGGGAATAGCCAAATCCAGCAACAGCGATATCTGTTCCTACCTTTTTACCACAGTCACGAACCCCTTGAACGACTTGAATAGCATTAGTATAATTAGTGACAAAAATTGAGTCAAAACCTTTTTTATTCAATCCTGCAACTGCTTCGTAAGCTTCAGTCGTACCGTAGTTAACATAAATTACTTGATCAGGAGTAAGTGTTACCCCCATTGATTTGCATGCGGCGTTGATACCAGCTAGCCGCTGTTGCAGCACATAGTCACTTTCAGTTGGAATCAAAAAAGCAGGTTTATTTCTTTTTTGCAGTATTTTAGTGACAACCTTTTGCGAAGCCATCATATCAGCACTCATGATTTCTGGCACTTTTTTGTCTGGCAATGAGGCTTCAACTGAAACAACCGGTAATGGCAGTTGCCCAACTTTTTGAAATGAGGTCCACTTAGTTTCCGCTTTCAAAATGATTAAAGCATCAACAGATCGCTCAATTAATTTTGCTAGTTTGAATTCAAAAGTTTTTTCATTATTACGATGACTGGTTAAAAGTAAAAAATAGCCGGCATGATCGAACAATTGCTCCAAAGCTGCTATTAATTGAGAGCTGTAAAAATTATCCATGTTATCAACCAGTATCCCAATTGAAAAAGACTTGTTCATTTTAAGAGATTTAGCGGTTTGATTTGGTATGTAATGTAACTCTTTGATAGCCTGCTTAATCTTTTCTTCATTCTCTTTTTTTAAATGAATACCATTTAAATAGCGAGAAATAGAACCAACTGATACACCTGACTTACTAGCAATATCTTTAATTGTTGCCATTTTTCACCTCTATAGCATAATCTGAGATAAAGTTATATGCGGCACCATATAAATTCGCATTATTGTGGTACTGGCACTCTTTGACTTCAGGCATTATTTCACCCACTTTATTTTTTACCAATTGTTCATGTAAACGTTTAGATAATTCAGAACTAAAGCCCTTATGAGCTGAAATACCACCACCAATTATTAAAGCATCGAAATCAAAAGCAACTTCAATATTGTATAAGCCAACAGCCAAAAAACTGTATACATTATCAATCAAATCCTGCGCTAATTTATCTCCTTGATCTGCTAACAGAAATAATTTTTCACCATCGATATTATCAACATGGGTTTGTTTTTCATATTCAGATGCAGCTTTAACAACTGTTGCCCGTGTACCCAGAGTTCCACCATCACTGGTTTGCATGAGACCAAATTCTCCACCAAATAAATGATTGCCTTTATATAATTTTTTATTGATAAAAACTGCACCCCCGATACCAGTTCCAATCACAATGAAAGCTACATTCGTAAAATCTTTTCCGGCACCTATATTAATTTCACAAATACCAGCACAATTAGCATCATTTTCAATTGCAACAGGTAATGAAAACTCCTCTTGTAATTCTTTAAATATTGGTCTGTCATGAATATAAGGTACTGCACTGATGCCTTTAATCGTGCCACTTGACTTATCAACAGCACCTGGTGCGCTAATAGCTATGCCATCAAAAGCATGCTTATCAATGAATCGATGCATTTGTATCTTCAAGCCTGTAAAAGTCTTGGGTGTAGCAAATTTTTCTATCTTAGTTATCTTATTATCCTGAAAACTACCACACTTAATATTAGTTCCACCAATATCAAAAACTGCTAATTTCATATTTGTGCCCTCTTTTTTAATTCAGGCTTTCGCCATTACCTGCTATTACTTTTTTAAACCACCAATAACTCTTTTTAGGAATACGCTTGAGATCCAATGGTTCGGAATTAGTGCGATTAACATAAACCATACCATAACGCTTATCCATATCACCAGCAGAACTGGGAATATCAATTAACCCCCAGACCAAATAGCCTAGAACCTTGACACCATCATTATTTATTGCTTTTTTTAAAGCACGTAAATGTTCTTTGTGGTATTCAATTCTCTGATCATCCTGAATTTCTTTACCGTAATATGTTTCCCGTAATCCAATACCGTTTTCGATAGGAAACATAGGTACATGATACTGATTATAGGTTTTAGTCAGAACATCCCTAAAGCCCTCTGGATCTATCGACCAGCCCCACTCATTTACTGGTAAAAATGGATTCTCTTTCCCACCAAATTTAAAGTAATAATTAGGCGCGATTTTTTCGGGAACAAGAGTGCTGCTAATTGTCGAGCTCTGATAATAACTGAATGCTATAAAATCACTCTTCATTTTGCTGATTTCTTCAAGATCGCTGGGTAAGTCACCAGTTTGAATATCATTTTTTTGGACAAAATTAATTACTTCATTTGAATAATGTCCTAAAACAAAGGCATCAAGCAAGTTTTTATTAAGAAATTCGTCTATTTGACGAGCATATAAAATATCTTTAGGCATTGATGAAGCTGGATAAACTTCACTATATGCCAGCATACCACCAATTTTATCATTCGTTTTTTCATGTAAGTAATTAGCAATTTGCGCATGAGCCAGCATCAAATTGTGACTAATAACATACAAATCATCGATTGTTTCATCACCTTTTATTTTGCCAGCAATTTTTGCTGCTCCAGGCATAAAATATAGATTTTGTTCATTAAATGTTAGCCAGTATTTTACCCTTTCACCAAAAATATCAATCATTTTTTTGCCATAACGAACAAAAGCATCAACTACATGGCGACTGCTAAAGCCATTAAATTTTTGGGCCAAATTCAATGGCATATCAAAGTGGTAAAGGCAAATCATTGGTTCGATTTTTCTTGCAAGTAAGCTATCGATTAAGTCTGAATAAAATTTAATTCCTTCAGGATTAAAATCTCCATCACCCAAGGGATTAACTCTACTCCAAGAGATTTGGAAACGGTAGCAATTGATACCTAAATCAGCAAACAAATCCAGATCTTCTGGATAGCGGTGATATTCATCTATTGCTGTATCCCAAATTGAACTGCCATCTTTTGCTCTATAAGTATCATAAACTGACTTACCCTTGCCCCCTTCTTTGACAGCTCCTTCAGTTTGCATACTAGATGTAGAGTTGCCCCACAGAAAGTTTTTCGGGAAAACCTTTTTTACCATTTTCTAACCTCATTTCATTTCTTTGAAACGTTTCAATAATATTATATAAAATTGACTTTATTAAGTAAAGTACATAGCTAATTCACTGCAAGATTACATAAAAATTAAAAACGACACCCCAAAGGATGTCGTCTTGTTTTAATATGTTATAACTACTTATTTGTTGTAGCATAGTCTGAAATATTTAAAGTTTGCTGGAAACCATTAGCACTTGTAACAGTCAAAACTGTATTATTGTTGCTAAACTGAACTGCACTTTTATCAACGCCGTTTACACTGGCAACCAAATCAACTATTTCATTAGATTCATTGATAGTCAAATTTTTCAAATCACTAACGACAACCTTTTTGCCATTTAGAGCAGCCTTCGCATTATTTATTTGGTTTACTGTATCACTAACTTGCGCTACAGTCGCAATAGCTGAATTAACTTGACTACCAGTTGAAATGGCCGAATCATAAGCACTACGCAGAGCTTTAGCAGAAAGTTTATAGGAATCACTTGCTTTAACTGCCGCATCTTGAGCTAACAAGTCTTGTAAGCTCTTTTTATCAGTTGAACTAGCAGTAACCGTCTCATCTTTAGCTGTATCAGGAGTATTGACTGGCGTCAGTTTAACACCACTAACTTTACTAATATCGTCTTGCTTAATATAACCATTCTTGTCACTTTGTAATTTGTAGAACAATTCAGCCTTATTATCATCCTTTACCCAAATGTACCTTAATTCGGTAACTCGTGCTCTGTGACCTTTAGCAAAAGTTTTTGTTGGTTGAGCCACACCTTTGCTGTTATATACATTAGTAGTACGAGCCAAAGTAATTGTTGTGATATCCGTATCATCTTCTGGCTTAGAATTTGTCGGCTGCAATTGTTTGCCAGAAACTATACCAACGTTATTCTTCTTAACCCATTGATCTTCGCCAGGGAAGTTATCGTCTTTAATACGATAAAACAGCTTTTTGCCGATATATTTAAGTTGATCAACTGTAATCTTTTCGTCTTTTCTAATCAAAGTTTTAGTCGAATGACCATTGCCATCATAAATATAAGCATTATGACTTAATGTGATCACAGTAGGATCGTTCTGGTTGTCACTTGGTGAATTATCATCTTTACTTGGCTTTTTATTAACTGGCTTTAACTTAGCACCTGTCGTTTTTCCAACATTAGCTGCCTTAATAAACTGGTTGCTTTGACCGCTGATTCTGTAAAACAACTTTTTGCCGATATAAATAAGCTGGTCAACTGTAACTGTTTGCCCCTTTTTTATCTTCTTTTTCTCGGTTTTACCTTTTGCATCATAAATGTAGGCATTATGCTTTATCTTGGCTTTCGCTGTGGCTGCAGGTTTTACAACCTTCTTGCCATTGACATAGCCAACATTTGCTGCCTTAACGTATGCATTGCCGCCCAAATTATAATATTCTTTATTTTTAATTGTAACTTTCTCACTAAATGTCAAGGTGATGCCTTTACCAATTTTGGTATTCTTAGCACTACCCATATAAGTCTTTAACCTTTTACCATTTTTGTCATAAACATAAGCATTATGACTTAACTTAATCGTATTTTGCTTTGAATTGTTGTTTTTCTTAGTTGCAACCTTGTCAGCCGCTTGCACAACAGTAAATTGACCTGCTCCTATTACAGGGCTGACACCAATTAACGCAGCAGCCGATACCATCATAAATTTATGACTAAATTTCATTTTGCTTCTCTACCTCGTTATTTATAAAAATTCTATCAATACATAATATTGTATACTAAAAAATGGTTGATACAAATAAAGTAAAGTATTGCTTACACTTTCTTAATACTCTTGCATAAATGTAAAAAAACTACAAAATTTTTAAAACTAAACTATAAGTTTTTCATTCAATTAACTTTTATATTTTGCTTCCGTTTTTTAATACATTTGATCTTTAAACATGCAGTACGTTTAAAATACTATATACATATATTTTAAATAAAATTTATTTTATGATATCAATTTCATTATTAGCTTCTCTGCTATTACAAATTCACCACTTTGTTTGCGCTTATTTTTCTACTATATAGCACTTTTTACTCAGTTCAATTTCTTTAAGTTTTTAATTTATAAACTAATGATATTATAATCGCAATAATTGACATTTATATAGGCATCTATTAAATTGATAATTGTATAGTAGTTGAAAATAAGAAAGGATATTTGTATGTTAGGAAAGAATAATAACAATGAACGGGTGAAAAAAATGGCAATGCAAGCTAAGCAAGACCATTTCTCAATTCGTAAATTGAGTATTGGTGCTGCCTCAGTATTGCTTGGCTTTACTTACCTAGGACTTAGCAGTAAAACAGTTAGTGCTGATACTGTTATTCCACCCCAACAAATAAGCAAAAAGTCAAAAGTAATAGCAAAAATTGACGCTCAGGCAACTCCCACCCCTACCCCTAGGGATGATGCTGCTCAAAATTCAACTGCTGCTACTAATAATATAACCAAAACCACTAAGCCAGAAAGCGAACCAAATTTAGGAACGTTTTCTGGCTTAAGTTCTTTTTTAAGGGGAAATAGCAGCAACAATGAGCAAAATGACACAAAGGTCAAAACGGACAGCGAGGATGCTAATGCGGACAAGGATAATAAGCAGATTTCTGTCACTGGTAATGTGCAAAATGACAATGAGCAAAAAAAGCAAGAAGAAACAGCTGATTCTACCGCAGATAGTGATCAAACCGAACAAAAGCAAGACAACTTAACTACTAAAATCACCAACAGAGATTTAAGAGATGTTGGCGAAAAAAGAAGCGTAGGTAACTGGAAAGACTTTATTAGTGCTCTAACAGATAGTAGTGTAAGCGAGATCGATATCACCAATAATATTAGTGCTGACAAAGACAAACGCCACTCCAACTTTCAAGGCAGAAAATTATTAATTAAGTCTGCTGGTAATGCGAAGTACACTCTTGACTTTAAGGGTATTGATCCCGCTCTTGCCAGTAATTCTTCTTTAGATATGACTTACGAAAACCTGATACTGAAGAGTACTGACTATTATGGTGTCATTAATACCTCTAATATGAATAAAGACCAAAAAGCTAGAGTTACTTTTAGAAATATTGTCTTTTATGGTTCACAGTTAGTCTTTACCAGAAATAATACCGATATTATTTTTGAAGGACAAATTCACGCGGAAACTGTCAAAATTCCAAGTAGTGTCGGTTGGTTATTTGATGGTAGTAATCAGCAACTTTTAGAATTTACCAATAGCAATAATAGCATTACTTTTAAAGCGGGTTGCCACTTTGACGGTTCAACATTTGGCGGCACCTTGATTGAAATGAGAGGAGAAGGCAACTCTTTAAATGTTGAAGAAGGAGCAGTTGTTAACCTGACCCCACTTAAGACGTATGACGGCACAAATGGTGCTAATAACAGTGAACATGGCAATCCAGTCAGTGCGATCTTTATTAGTGATGATGCACAAGTAACTGTTCATGGTCAGGTGAACATTAACATCGGACAAAGTGAAGGAATTAATTATGCGGGCAAACAAAATAACGGTCAAGCCAGAGCTATTTACCTAGATAATGCCAAATCAAAAGTTAATATTGGTAGAGGCGGCATTATCAACGTCAACACAAATGGTAATATTTCTATACGAGATAAACAAAATTTGATTTATATTGGGGGTGACTTTGCCATTAACTCCGGCGGTGCTCTCAAGATTACTGGGCAAAACATGGGCAATTATACTGGTTCGCTAGTGCAAATTGATGGTACAGCCAATGTCCAAAACGGTGGTTTTGAAATTCAATTAGTTGGTAATGCCGGTACTGGTGCAATAAAGCTGGTTGATGTGGCAAACACCGGGCAGCTAATTGTCAATAACCCAACATCTCTTGTTTTAGATGCTCATCTGAACAACAATGACCGCACCAGCATTATCGGTGATAATAAAATAACTGTCACAAATGTTCGCCAGTCCTTAAACCTTGGTGAACTTTTAAATGGATCAGCTGATAGCAACAACAATATAGTGCTACCGCCATTCCATGTCTTACAAGTAGAAAAAACCGCTAAAACTGTTGCAGTTAACAATTTGGAAGTATTAAACGGTCAAAGAATCTTCGACTTAGAAAAAGCCAAAAAAGATAGTCCACAGCTTAATGCTATTCTCAATAATGCGCCTAAAAACTTCCAGAAATTGCTGCAAAATTACAATCATCAAAGATATGACCTGCTCTTTCGGGCTATCGTTGAAGCAGCTTTTTCCAGTAAAGATAACCCAGGCTACAATAACATCAGATTTACGCCGGCTAATCAAAGTGGGTTCTTAGACATAGACCCAGAAGATGTAACAGTAACCAGTCAAGAAGATGGTTCAAAACTAGTCAAAGGTCATGTATTATACTATGATCCTGCAAAAGATGGTCCTGATAGTGACAACTTTTTTAAGAATATCTTACCTGGCGGTACTGAAGCCTATGTTTTAGCCAAGTTTAAAGATAGTGGTGTATACAAAAATGGTCAAGCTGTTATTGATTCCACAATAGCTAATCCATACGCTGAAACAGTTGATACTTATCGCGGTGAAGCAAATGATTTGGCATTTTTACCAACAAAATTTGCCGCTAAAGTAGCTCCAGATGGCACCTTTACCATTACTATTCCTGCTGAAATTACTACTAAAATGGCTAAAGACGCTACAATTCAACTAACTCCACATGCGAACTTTATTGAATATAGTCCCTTAGATATTGCCAGTGGCATTCGCCCTACTACAGTTAGTCTAGGCATTAAACCATTTAGTGCAATACAACAAGAAGCAGCTCAGGCAATTAAAGATGCTATTAGCACAGCTAAAGCCAATAAGCCAAATAACTTGACTGCAGATCAGGAAAAAGCATTCACTGACGCACTGAATGAAGCCGCTAAGTATGCTGCAAATAGTACAGACAGCAACTATGATTCCGGCAAATCAGTTTTTGGGGTGCAACCTTCCAAGACCGCAATTAGCGAAGTAAATAATAGAAAAAGAACCGTTTTAGACTTGGTAGAAAAAGCTGTACAAACGGCTAAAGGTCAAGCAGAGTATGAAAATGCCAAAAGGGATGCAAAAGATAAGTTAGATAGCCAGGCTAACGAGCAAATTTCTAAGTTTCCTTCACAGTCAGAAAAAATAAATGCTGCAAAAGATAAGGCAATAAGCAATGTTGATGCTCCCGAAACAAACGTCACCAACCTCGGTCAGGTTGTTAGTGACGGGATTGATGCCATCAATCAAATTGGTAAAGATTATCGTGAAAATGCCAGAACAGATATCAAGCAAGCAATTTCAAACGTGGAAAATGCTATTGCTGAAGCTGCTAAAGATGACAACGTCCAATCGCCTGTTGACGAATTGATTACTGGTTTAAAAAACAGGCTAAAGCGACCAAAAGAAATCGTTGCTACCGAAGGTGATCTTGATCAAGACGATAATGAAAAAGTCATCGATAACCATCAAAAAGAAGCAAAAGAAGCAATTCAAGGTATTCAGGATACTATTGCTGCCGTCAAAGCTTTAGAAGATGCTGCTAAAGAACAAATTACGCAACATGCAGATGATAAAGAAGACATTCAAGATGTCCTAAATCAGGCGATTAAAGATATTATTAGCAGCAATAATCCGAAAGAAGACGTTAATAAGGGTCTTGATCATATTAAGGGCACCCATACCGGTAAGCAAAAAGACCAGGCAGCAAAAGATATTAAAGAAGCAGCTGCCCAAGCTAAAGAGCGGATTAAAAACTCTGGTTTATCTGAGGATGAACAAAAACAATATCTTGATGAAATAGAGCAAGTGGTTGCTGATACGACAACTACAACTGGTGATACCAGTAAATCTATTTACGGCACTGATGATGACGAAATTATCAATAAGAGAAAAGCTGCTGCTGAAAGTTTAATCAATAAAGCTGCTGCTAAATCAGAAATTGTTGGTTATACCAGAGGCTATGAAAATGTCCTCGGCAAAGTAGACAATGCCGAGACAGCTATGGCAGATGCATTAAGTGCAATTGATAAAATTGAAGATAATGCTGCCAGTAGCCAAAATATTACCCAAATACTAAAATCGACAAAGGATAATATTTTAAACGCTTTTAAAGATGATGCTAAAGCACAAGTTAATGCAGATGCAGATACTGTTAAGACCAACTTAGGAGTAACTAAAGAAACTAATATTGATGACGCAGTCACCAATGCCGGTAACACGATTGACAGTCACAATTCTGCTACTGATATTAAACAAGACATTATTAACGGTAAAAAGAATGTTTTAGACGCTTATAAGACGGCTGCTAAAGCGCAAGTTAAACAAGACGCAGATGAAGCAAAAAGTAATTTAGGAGTTGACCAAGAAACTAATATTGATAACGCGGTCACTAATGCTGCTAACACGATTGATAGCCATGACTCACTTACCGATATTAAACAAGACATCATTGATGGTAAAAAGAATGTTTTAGACGCCTATAAAACTGCTACTAAAAACCAACTGGAAGCAATCAAAAAAGATGTTATAGCTAAAATTCAAAATAACCCTAACTTAACGGCTAAAAATAAAGATGAAGCTGTAAATAAAGCCAATGATTTGCTTACTGGAGATCAGGGATATTACGACCGCATTGATAACGGAGAAACTCCAGAAGACATTGACAAAGCTACCAAAGAAGGTACTGCTGCATTAAACGATTTGCTTAACGAACAGAACATCAAGGGCCAACGCAATCAAGCTATTACGGATATTCAAACTGCTAGAGACAAAGCAATTGCTGAAATTAAGGGCAATAAGAACCTGAGTGACGCGGATAGTACTAAGTATCAAAATCTAATTAACGCTGCAGCCGATAAAGGGATTGCCAATGTTTCTCAAGACGAAGATGAAAATGCAATTGAAACAGATCGAGACAATGCTATTAAAAATATTACAGACTATCAGAATAATGCCGCGAACGCTGCTACGAATAATTTAGATCAACAACGTCAAACTGCAATTACAGAAATTGAAAATGCAGCTCAAGCAGCTAAAGACAAAATTGATGGCTTTGCTGACTCCGATTTAAGCCCAGAGGATAAACAACATTTTAAAGAACTGATTGCTAAAGACTTAGATAGTGCCAAGGCAGAAATTAATGCAGCTAAAGACACTGATGATATTAATTCTGCCAAGCAAGCTGCTAAAGATAGTATCAACAAGGACTTGGCAGTTGCTCAATTGGCGGTCGCTAAATCTCAAGCAAATAAAGCTTTGCAAGCCGAGAGAGAAAAGGACTTAGCCACTATTAATCAGGCTTTTGAAGATAATAAAATTAATAGTGAGCAAAAGGATGCCTTAACTAGTAAGATTAGTGGCTTCTACGAAACAGCAACCAGCAAGGTTTATAGTGACTTTACCATTGACCAAGTAGTTAAAGATAGAGATAACGGCGTTGCTGCTATGGCTAATGTTGCTGGCAGTATTGCAAGCGAAGAAGCAAAATTCTTAGAGCAACAAAAAAATGAAGCATTAACTAACCAAGATACTGGACTAAACTCTTTAGCTGAAAAAATTCGGGCGGATATCGAACAAAATCCTAACCTTTCCGGTCAGGAAAAGAATAGCTACTATGGAGAAATTGCTACAGCATTAACGACAGCAAAAACTAATATTCAAAATGCCACTACTAAAGAAGAAATTGCTGCAGCAGCTAATGCTAGTCGCGAGGCCTTAAATAAAATCCGCGATAAAGCAGCCCTACAGTCAACTAGAAATGCTGCCCTGAAAGAATTATTGAGTGTTTACAACGATGTAAACGATAAAATTTCAGGTTTACAAAATGTCAATAGTAGTACAAAAGACGGGCTAATTAAGCAGTTAAACGATGATTACAATGATGCAGTTAACAAAGTTAAGAATGCTCCTATTGATCGAGTTGATACTGAAAAGCAAACAGGCAACGATAACATGCGTAAGGTAATCCGGGATGCTCAAAGCCTTGATACCAATATTAATAACGCCAAGAACGAAATTGATAAAATTGCTACACAAGCAATTGACAACATTAATCAGTCTTCAATGTCTGATGCTGATAAGAGCAAGACTATCTCAAAAATAAATGACGAACGGGATAAGGCTAAGCAAAATATAGAGTTGCAGAAGACTAATGATGCAGTTGATCAAGCTAAAAGCGACGGCAAAAATGCTATTGACCAAGTAGTAGCAGATGCTACTGCTGCGGATTTGGCAGAGGCCAAAAATAACAGCGAAAAAACTATAGAAGACGCAGCTCGTGAAGCAATTAATAGGTTGACTTCCTCCTATAATTCGCCGAGCGAAGAAGAACAAGCTGACGCTAAACCCCGATATGATCAGGCAATCACAGCTATTAATCAGGCTGCTGCTGATGCCATCAACAAATTACAAAACGTCAAAAGCAAAAATGACGTCAATAAAATAACTACCGATACTATTACTGCCATTAATAAAGCTGAAGCAAGCGGCAACTTGGCAATTACTAAAGCACAAGCTAGAAAAACTATTAAAGATGCTGCTAACGAAATCAAGAATAGCCTGAAAGATAAGGCAGATCAAAATAGCGTTGATTCAATCATTGATACTGCTAATTCAGCCATTGATGCGGCCGAAGAAAGTAATTCAGTCTTGGACATTAAAGATACTGCTATTAAGCAGATAAAAGCTATTAAGTCTACTGCAGATGATAAATATGCTGAGGAAATTAAACAGGCTAAAGCCGCTGCTATTAAAAAGCTTACTGAAGAACTCAACGGCCAAACTAATAATCCTGATGTCCTGGGAATCTTATCTCAAATTGACCAAATTGCGGGTTTAAGCGACCAAGAAAAGGACAAATATAAGAGTCAGGCAACGGATGCTAAAAATTTAGCTGTTAACCAAGTTAATGGTCAACAAACTGAAACCGATATAGATTCTGCTAAGAATACTGGAATTATTAACATTGACAAAGCTTTGAGTGCTGCCCAATTACAAGCTGCCAAGAATAATGCCAATAAATATTTAGAAGATATTGCCGAAACAGCTAAGAATGCTATCAATAGCATTGACCAGTCAGCCTTAAGTGACGAAGAAAAAGCCAAATTGATTGAACAAATCAATTCAAATAAAGAAACGTCTATCCAAAATATTAAACAAGCACAAACTTCAACTGAAGTTGAAAAAGCTAAAGCAGCAGGCGAAGGTGCAATTAATGGTATGGTGCAAAATGCCAAGAATAATGCTGCTTTACTGGAAGAACAAAATGTCGCATACAATAAACTGGTTGAACAAGCGCAGAAATTGAACGAACGCTTAAAGAATGACCTGTTGCAAAATAAACTTGATCAAAATCAGGTTGATGAATTAAGCAATGCTATTAGCGCAGCTTTAAGCACCGCTAAAACCAAGATTTCTGCTGCAACTGCTCAAGATAAAATCACTGATGCCAGAAGTAAAAGTGAGACTGCTCTTAACAACATTGGCAGTGATATTGATAAAGAAGAAGCCTTAACTAAAGCCCTAAACGATCTACAAACTGCTGCCACTAGTGCTAAGGCTAAAGCTGATAAAACTGAAGACAGCGCTGTCGCTGACAAAATGAAAGCCCAAATAGACCAAGAACAAAAGAAAGCTGCTGCTAATATTATTGCCGCTAGAAATAATAAGCAAAACACTATTACGCAAATTCAAGCAGCGGCAAGTGAGGGCATTGCCACAATTAGCAAATTAGGTGATGACTTTGATAATAAAAATCAAATAGTTAAGAGCCTGAAAGAATATGCTGCAAGTGCCAAAACTGATGTTGATGGTTTAGACTTAGCCGGTAATGATGTCGCTAGCGGATATAATGATATTGAAAGAGTTTTAAATAACTTTATTAGTTTAATTTATGCTGGTACAAGTGATAAGCTGTCGCAGTTAGAACAAGATGCCAAAACAAATATTGATCAAGCCAAGTTGCCTAGTCAACTGACTGCGGAAAAAAATAATCTGATTAACAAGTTTAAGGAATACCTTAAAAATAAAGGGAAAATTGCCAGTGTGGCAACTAATCTAGATCAAGAGCAAATTGAAGAACTGCAAAAGCAACTTGATGAAGCCGTCAATAGAACCATAGATAAGATTGCGGGTGTTAAACTTGAGAATACTTACGAAAATGCACTAGCACAAGCTCAAAATGCCCAACAAGGTAAAGCTCAACAGGATGAAATTCCTAATTTCGGTAAAAAAGAAATCGACCGTATTTTTCAAGTTGCGCAAGAAAAAGCCGAAATAGTCAAAGCTAAACAAGAGGCAATCTCTCAGGTCGAACAAGCTCAAAAAGAAGCAAATGATGCAATAGAAAAATCAGGTTTGTCACCAGAGGATCAGCAAAAGCAGAAAGACCAAATTAAAACTATTGTTGAGCAAGCAAAAACTGACATTAATTCTGTTCAACAATCTGAAACAGAGGCTAAAGACCAAATAAATGACAAACGAGATCAAGCAGTTGACAAGTTCAGTGCCATTAAAGATCAAGCTGCCCTAGCTGGTCAAAAGACAAAAGCTGAAGATATTCTAAAGGATAAACAAACTAAGGCTCATAATATAATTGATCAATCTCAGTTAACTGCCGAGCAGAAGAAGGCAGTTAAAGCTGCAATTGATGATGCTTATCAACAGAGTTTCCAAGATATAGAAAAGTCTACAGCAATTAGCGACATCCCAGATGAAGCAAACATTGGTCAAAATATTGATCGTCTGTTAACTAAACCTGAAACCGGCACTGAACCAGAATGGTTTAATGATGAACAAAAAAATGCTCTTGCAGGTGCTGATGGTGTGACTGGCATCAACAACGCCTACAGTACACTAAAAGACAGATTAAAAGATAAACTGGCACAAGAAGTGTTAGATAATATTGACGAGCAAATAAAAATCATTGACGAAGCTCAAAATATCCAGACTGTCAGTGCTGCTTATGATGAGGCTATGACTATTATCAATAAGGAAAATGCTAAAGCCGACATTGACGAAGAAGCTGATAAGATTACTAAAGAAATTGACGGTAATGATAAATTATCAACTGAATCAAAAGACAGGCTAAAAGAGCAAATCAAAGATGACAGCCAAAAGGCCAAGGACAAAATTGATGCAATCAATGCTCCTAAAGGCGATACAACTGACAAAAAGAACCAGATTGATAAAATCACAGAAACCGCCAAAGCTGATATTAACAGCGCTGGTAATGCTGCTAAAAATGAATCGATTGGTTCGCTTAAAGCAGAGGCTAATAACGATTTGGCTGATAAACACCAAAAAGCAGTTGCTGAACTCAAAGACAAGTTTGGTGAAAATGCCGATACCACCAGTGTTGATCAAGCCTACCAGGAGCATTCACGCGTCAATGGTGATTCAACTGCAGATATTGCAGCTGATAAGACTGCAGCTGAAAAAGAAATAGCTAAAGGTTCGGTAACTGACACCGCTACTAACGCTAGAAACCAAGTTGATAAATTAAAACATCAGGATGGTAACGATTATACTGATACTGAAAAACAGGCAATAAAAGACCGCATTGACCAAGAAGCAGCTAAAGCCAACTCGGATCAAACGGGTACTATTACTCAAGCTCAGGATTCTACTGTAATAGAAACTGCCAGAAAGGATGCGGTTGACAAGATAAGCAGTATTATTGTAAGTGATAGTAAAGAACTTGAAGATGTTTTAAACAACAATAGCAAAGTGCAAGGAGAAAGACTGAAAGTCGCCTATGATTCCGCTGTTAAGGCTCTTACAGACAGGTTTAAGGATAAAGCCAACACCACTAGTGTTGATCAAGCATACGAAAATGCTAAAGATGCGCTCAATGATCCTGCCAACGCGGATAAACTCGCCGCAACAGAATTAGCTGGTGAAAAGGCAATTGCTACTGGGGCTCTAGCGGAGGCACAAAAAGCAGCTAAAAGTGAAATTCAGTCCTCTAGCAATTACACTGAGCAGGAAAAGAAAACTATTATTAACCAAATTGATACTGATATGAATACTGCTAAAGATGCTATTAATCAGCCTGAAGTTAATGATAGTAAAACCATTACTAAACTCCGTGATGATGCAATTAATCAACTTTATCTCGATAGTACAGATTCTGATACAATTGACCATATTCTTGATAGTAACGACAATAGTCAAGAAAATGATGATAACCATAGCAATAACATTAATACTAGTTCTGCCCCTGCTCCATTCAACCCTAACCCGATTAATACTGCTGACAAAGAAGAAAAAGAAGAACCAGAACTTGATTTAAGCCATAGCGAAGAATTGGCTTTAATGCACAATGCCTACCTATATGACGAAAAAGGTCAACGTACCAATAAGGTTGTCCTTGGTGCCGGTTCAATCATTACTTCGTACGGTACAAAAGTAATTAATGGGAAACACTATTACATTCTGGTTGATAGGGGCAATAAGAACCAAGTCTACTATGTTGCTACTAGCAACGTAGTTTCAACCAGTCGAAAATTAAAACATAATGCTTATGTTTACAATAAACATGGCAAACGGATTAAGAAAGCTGGTGTGTTAAGAAAAGGCAATAATATTAATACGTATGGCAGTGCAGTAACCATTCGGGGCAAAAAGTACTTTATTATTGCTCAAAATCGTTTTGTTAAAGCCGCAAATATTACAGTCCAAAAAACATCTGTTACTACTGTTACCACAGCTCCGATTACTGAAAAGCCACATCCAGTGGTCGAAAAAGAAATTATGCACAATTCATATTTGTATGATAAGCAAGGAAAACGTGCCAATAAGTTAGTAATTCTTGTTGGTTCAAGTGTAAATACCGCTAACAAGCAATCTATTAATGGCAGGTCATTCTACGAACTGGAAGATGGTCTATTCATCTCTGCTGCTAATATAGATTCCAAAAAGATCAAATTAAGGCATAACGCTTATATTTATAGTCAACATGGCAATCGAATTAGTAAAAAAGGTTTGAAGAAAGGTAAAGCAGTTAAAACTTATGGCGATCCTGTCAAAATAAACAACAAACAATACTATATTATTGCTAAAAATAAGTTTGTTAAAAAAGCTAATTTTAAATAATTAATTTTACATCAATAGCTCCAGAAGTTTAAAACTCTGGAGCTATTTTTTTAGTTATGCTGCAAATAAAATGAGCTGGAAAATCTTCCAGCTCATTTTTAGTTCTTTTTTATTTCCAGTCAGGATCATTAGATAGGGGCAATTTATGCCAGTAATCAGGTTTATTTACCTGACGACCGCGAGCAATCGCCATATCATATTTGTCTACATCTTTAGTTATTGTCGAATCTGCTGCCACAAAAGCGTGGTCAGCAATATTAACTGGTGCAACTAAAGTAGCACCAGAGCCAATGAACGCACGATCACCCACGTTAGTATGATCTTTTTTCACGCCATCATAATTAGCGAAAATAGTGCCACAGCCAACATTAACATCTTTACCCAAAGTAGCATCCCCGATATAAGTCAAATGACCTACTTTAGAATTTTCACCAATTTCAGCATTTTTAATTTCTACAAAGTTTCCGATATGGACACCCTTTCTTAGGATTGCTTTAGGGCGCAAATGTGAATTAGGGCCAACGTCTGAAAATTCATCCATCTCAGCTTGTTCAACTGTTGAAGAAGTTACAGTAACATTGTTACCAACTTTAGAATCAATAATCCTTGACCCAGAAGTTATTAAACAGTCGCTCCCAATTTCAGTATTGCCTTTAATTACGACGTTGCCTTCAATCTGCGTATCACAACCAATTTTAACATCCGCATCAATATAAGCCGTATCAGGATCAATGAAAGTTACGCCATTTGCCATATGCTTTTTATTAATCCTTTTTTGCATAATTTTGGTGGCTTGAGCCAAAGCTGATCGATCGTTAACTCCCAGGCTTTCGCTGAAATCTGGCATTTTGTATGCACCAATTCTTTGACCTTCGTTACGCAAGATTTCCAGCACATCAGTTAAATAATATTCTCCTTGAGCATTATGATTATCGACCTTTTTTAATGCACTAAATAACAACTGATTGTCAAAACAAAAAACACCGGTGTTGATTTCGTCGATTTTTAATTCACTTGGTGTGCCGTCTTTTTGTTCAACAATTCTTAAAACATTATCTTGATCGTCTCGAATAATGCGACCATAACCATAAGGATTTGGAGCTTGGGCTGTCAAAACAGTAGCCGCATTGCCTTTGCTTTGGTGGTAATTAAATAATCTTTGAAAAGTTTGGCTTGTAAATAATGGTGTATCACCCGTAATTACTAAAGTAGCGCCCTTTTCTGCTGCTAACTCATCTGCAGCAGTTAAAACGGCATCACCTGTACCAAGTTGCTTTTTTTGTAAAACAAACTCAGACTTATCAGCAAGAACCTTTTTAACTTCTTCTGCACCATTACCCACAATTGTAACTATTTTGTCTGGTTTTATTGCTTGCGCTGCTTCAACAACGTATTCGACCATTGACTTGCCACATACTTGATGTAAGACTTTGTACAATTTTGATTTCATACGGGTTCCCTTGCCCGCTGCCAGAACAATTACAAACTTTTTCATTAATTTTAGCCTCTTTTATTTTCCTAGATTATTATTATATTTTAGTATATCATCTTATAAACTAAAAGCGGTCAAAATCGGTGTGCGCAATTAACGAACCTGGCTCTGCCACAATGACTTTCTTCTTGTCGTCAATTCTTTTGATTTTTACTAAAGAAAGATGGCCCTCAATTAATTTAACATCATCAAAATCTGCTTCACATAAAACGCAAACACCAGCAATATTACCATTAAATTCTCTAACTAATTGTTGCATTCCTGTTAAAGTACCGCCGGCCATCATATAGTCATCTATCAGCAAAACATTAGAGTTTTCTTTTAACACTCTAGTTGGCAATTCCATTTTAGAAACACGATCAAGTGAAGAAGAAATATAGTTTACTGAAACCGTTGCACCTTCTGTGACTTTTGAACGCTTACGTGCAATGATAAATGGCACATTTAAATAGCGTGCAACTGCCTGTGCTAAAGCTATACCCTTAGTTTCAATAGTCATTACAACATCAATGTCAGAATATGCATACCTGGTAGCAATTAATTTACCTATCTTGTCTAAGTCTTGCGGATTACCAATGATATCGGACAGGTAAACGAAACCTCCCGCTAAAATACGGTCAGGATCTTCAATACGACTGGCCAATTCATTTAAATATTTCTGAGCATGCTTTTTACCCCAAAAAGGAATATAGCGCACACCACCGGCCGCACCTGCTACAGTTTCTAAAATACCATCTTGATTATTTGCTAAAGTGTGTTTCAAAATGGCAAGGTCTTCCGAGATCGAAGACTTTGCTGCACCATATCTTTTTGCAAAAAATGGCAGCGGAATTAAGTCATGTGGCCGTTCCATCAAATATTTAGTCATGTCAACTAATCTCTCTGAACGTTTCATAGAATTACCCTCCTATTGTTTGTCTTTTGCCAGTTACTACTATACACTTAACCATAAAAAAAGGCACTAACATTTTACCAAATGTTAATGCCAAAAAGTATTATTTGGATATCGCTTTAGTTTTACTGTACAGCGTTATCAAATTTTAATGTAATGTTTTTGGTTAACAAATCCGTATAACTATAAGAAACATGTTCAAAATTGTTTGAATCTTGGTCTAGATCAACTACAAAAACTGCGGGAAAAGTATTCTTTAAAATTCCACGTCTTTTTGTAACTTTCTTACGTCCGGCTCTTGCAACTACAGTCAACGAATCACCCAAATGTGAATCCAGCTTACTCTTAATGGTCATAATAGATGTTGGCAATGAAAACAACTCCTTTGGAGTGAATTATACCACTTTATTATTATTTTTTCAATTCTTTTTAAAAACAACCACAGAATATTTTCGTCAATTTTTAACTGGCACACATGCAGCAATTTGGACAAATTGCTTAAGAGTCAGCTGTTCGGGACGAACTCGGGAATCGACACCTAACGACTTAATTAAATGTGTTCGATCTTCATTGTTCGGTATGAGTGCTTTCAAATTGTTATTTAATGTTTTCCGCCTTTGTGCAAAGCACATCTTAACTACCCAATTAAAGTGCTTAGAATCATTTATATCGATTTTACTTTCTGCGGGCAAAGGTGTTAAAACCACAACACTAGAGTCAACTTTTGGTCTTGGAATAAAAGAAGAACTTTTTACAGTCATAAATGAGTGAACAGACATTTCTGTTTGAACAGCGATTGTTAAAGGTCCATATTCTTTTGTTCCTGAATGAGCACTTAAACGATCTGCCACTTCTTTTTGCATCATCAGCGTCAAACTGGCAAATTCTAATTCAGAATTGTTAAGGAAGAAAATAATTGGCGTAGTGATGTAATAAGGCAAATTCGCTACAACTTTGACCGGTTTGCTTAAATCAAAAAAATCTTTCAAATCTTGCTTAAAATCAGCCTTCAGTATGTCCTTTATCTTAAATTTGAAACGTTGATCTAAAGGATAACCGTTTATTTTTTTTGGTAGTTCATTTTGTAATACTTCTAAAAGATTTTCATCAACTTCATAAGCAAAAACCTTAGCGCCGGCATCCAGCAATTGCTCAGTTAAGGAGCCAATTCCAGGACCGATTTCAATTACTTGGTCATCGGGTTTAATTGCTGCCGCTTTGACAATACCATGAAGAGCGTCCAGATCTACTAAAAAATTCTGACCCAGGCTCTTTTTAGCTTTCATAAAATAGCGATTAATAATTGCCTGAGTTCTAACAGGGGAACCAATGGGAATCTCAGTGCTCATCTTGTACCTCCTTAAGAGCTTGTTTAAGTTCAGAAAGTGAAATACCAAAAGTTTGTAAACGGTGATAAAACTGCTTTCCATTTCCATAGCCTATGCGCAGTTTATTGCCAACTTTTTCTCGTGTTTTGCGTGAATTAGGGCCACTTGCTAAACCCAATTTTTGATACTTTTCTCTTGTTAAATCAGTATTTGGCACCTTTTTTTCATGTAAATCACTCAGAGCTTTTTTTAAGGCCTCTTTTGATGCATGTTCAACGCCAAGGGAACCTTTTTTATGAGGCTCTCCCTCTTTTCGAGTAATAAAAGCCTGTTTAGCTGTTGGTACTGCCTGAGTCACCAGACGCCTTATTCGCTCACCATTTAAATCAGGATCAGTCAAAACAATAATATCTCTTTTGCAAGCCAATTCCTGCAGTTCCGCAAGTACAGTTTCAGGAACATCTGAACCATTGGTTTCAATTGTTTCAATACCTGGGAAAAATTGCTTAAGCCGAATTGTATCGTCTTTTCCCTCAACGACTACGACGGCATCAAAATGTTTTTTAGTTAAGTCCATAGACCCTCATTGTATTTGCATATGTTGCCTGAGCAACCTCATCTAGCGGTAGACCTTTTAATTCAGCAATCGCACGTGCCACATAATAAACATTACCTGGTTCATTTTGCCTGCCGCGGTATGGTTTAGGAGTGAGATAAGGTGCATCGGTTTCAACCAACAACCGTTCTAAAGGAGTTTTTTGAGCTGCTTCATGTACCTCCACGGCTTTAGTAAAGGAAACAACCCCAGAATAAGAAAAATATACATTCAAATCTAAGAATTTGGTCAGCCATGAAATGTCACCGTTAAAACTATGCAAAATTGCACCATATTCCAAATTGCTGTTTTTTAGTATTTCGTAGCAATCCCCAAACGCATCTCTAGTGTGAATATCAACAGGCTTTTTTAATTCATGTGCCAGTTCAACTTGTCTTGCAAAAACTTCCCGTTGCTTTGCTCTTGGAGATTCATCCCAATAATAATCAAGGCCTACTTCTCCTAAGGCAACCACACCAGGCAGTTGTAACTGCTCGATCAATAAATCTTCTGCTTTTTGGTCATAATCTTTGGCAACATCAGGGCAGTAGCCAACCATAGCATAAACCTGAGTAAAGCGTTGACTTAAATCAATGGCACGCTTGTTAAAATCAGGATCCTGCCCTGCACAAATTATTTTAGTCACACCCAGTTTTTGCGCACGTTCAAGATAAAATTCTTCTTTACCGCGAAACGGCTCATCCTGTAAATGAGTATGGTTATCAATTAACTCCATTAACTTAGTTGTGCCCCGACTTCATGTTCGTCACCAACTAAAGCTAATTTGACTTCGCCATTTTTCTCACTGGACAAGAGCATACCTTGACTCAAATGACCCAGCATCTTGCGCGGCTTAAGATTAGTTACAGCCAAAACTTTTCTACCCAATAATTCACTGGCATTAGGATAATATTGCCGGATACCACTTAAAATCTGTCTTTCATCACCATTGCCAAAGTCCATTTGGAATTGCAACAGTTTCTTAGACCCTTGAACAGGCTCAACAGATAAAATTTTGCCAACTTGAATTTTTACCTTATCGAAAGCGTCAATTGAAATTTCCTTATCTTTACCTTGTTCATTGCGGCTTTCTTTCTTTGGCTTAGCTTTAGCCATCTCATCTTGAATGTATTTAATTTCTTCTTTAGGCTCAACTCTTGGGAAAATCGGTTTTGGATCAGAAATAACATTAGTATCCCAAGCACATGCACCAAATTCAAATTTCTTTTCTTCATCGTTCTTCCAGTCAAGACCTAATTGTCTGAACATTTCAACTGGAGTTCTGGTCATAATTGGAGCAATCAGCAAAGCAATAATTCTCAAACTTTCTGCTAAGTTTGACATTACACGAGTTAAGTCAGCTGTTTTGCCTTCCTTATTCAAATTCCAAGGCATAGTTTCATCAATATACTTATTAGCACGATTAATAAACTTCCAAATATCCTCGATTGCCTGAGTAAAGTGCAGAGTATCCATTTCTTTTTTGTAGCTGGCAATGACGTCTGCTGCAGTTTGGGCTAAATCCTTACCCAAGTCATCCTGCTCCTGCGCAACGGGTTCAACTTTTCCATTTTGATACTGATTGATCATTGAAACAGTTCTGTTAAGCAAGTTGCCTAAATCATTGGCCAAGTCATAGTTAACCCGTTCAACAAAGTCTTCTGGAGTAAAGACACCATCAGAACCAAACGGCAAGGCCCGCATCAAGTAGTAACGCAGTGCGTCCACGCCATAACGGTTAATAATAGATTCAGGATAAACAGCGTTGCCTTTTGATTTGGACATCTTGCCGTCTTTCATTAAAACCCAGCCGTGACCAATAACATGCTTAGGTAATGGTAATCCCAAGGCCATCAGCATAATTGGCCAGTAAATAGTGTGGAAGCGCACAATTTCTTTACCTACCAGATGAACATCTGCAGGCCAGTATTTCTTAAATAGCGAATCATCATCCGAACCATATCCCAGAGCTGTAATATAGTTAGATAAGGCATCAATCCAAACATAAACAACGTGCTTAGGATCACTTGGAACAGGGATACCCCAGGAAACAGTAGTTCTAGTAACTGAAAGGTCTTCAAGACCTGGCTTTAAGAAGTTGTTGACCATTTCCTTTTCACGAGTGTGAGGAAGAATAAAATCAGGGTGATCTTGATAATATTGATAAAGTCTATCAGCATATTTACTCATCTTAAAAAAGTATGAAGGCTCTTTAACAAGCTGCACTTCATGACCTGATGGAGCCTTACCACCAATCACATTGCCATCATCGTCTTTATAAACTTCAGCCAATTGCGATTCTGTAAAGTACTCTTCGTCTTCTACGGAATACCAGCCAGTATACTCACCAAGGTAGATATCCCCCTGTTTTAGCAGCTGTTCAAATATTTTTTGGACGCCTTTTACATGCTCTTTGTCAGTAGTACGAATAAATTTATCATAAGAAATATCAAGGCTTTTCCACAACTTTTTATAAATAACTACCATTTTATCTACAAATTCTTGCGGTTTAACTCCCTGCTTCTCAGCTTTCTGCTCAATTTTTAACCCATGCTCATCAGTACCGGTTAAAAAGAAGGTGTCGTATCCTTGACTACGCTTGTAGCGTGCCATTACATCTGCAGCGATAGTAGTATACGCATTACCGATAGTCAATCGGCCAGATGGATAGTAAATTGGTGTTGTGATATAAAAAGTTTTTTTATCAGCCATATTCATTTTCTCCTTAATTTTTGTTTAATTATATTATATTATACTACACCAATAAAAAAGCGAATTCCTTACGGAGTCCTCTTTTTTAGTAGATATTTAGCATTTTACGCTTATTTTTAGATTAAAAATTTTTCACTCTTTAAATAGAAATGCTTGATAACTGTAGTCAGTAAAATATATAGAACAAGTATACCAAATACTACCCACATGAATTCAATTGGCATCTTGCCAAAACCCAGTTTTGTTGCTAAAAATGAAAATGGGATCAATGTTCCAATTACTCCAGCTCCAAATGTGGCTAAAGTTACTCCTGGTGCAGCATGCTGTTTAATAAATGGCAAACGTGGATCACGCAAAGCATGAATAACCATTTCCTGGGTCCAAAGTGATTCAATAAACCAACCAGTATGGAAAAGTGCCACAAATGCTACTTTTTGTGTTGCTCCAAGTGCGCTGTAATTTCCACCTGTTAATTGGGGACAAATCACAAAGAATAATAGGGCAAATGTCAAAATATCAAAAACAGATGAAGTTGGGCCAAAATAAAACATGAATTTAGGCAACTTTTTAGTTGACCAGGTTCGTGGCTCTTTTAAAAACTTATCAGACATATCATCAAATGGCAGTGCGAGGCAACTGGTTCCATAAAGTAAATCAAGAACTAACAGCTGCAGTGGGAGCATTGGCAGAAATGGCAGGAAAGAAGAGGCTACCATAATTGACAAGATATTACCAAAATTGGAAGAAAGAGTGATCTTAATGTACTTCATAGTATTGCCAAATACCTTGCGTCCAATTCTAACGCCAGCTTCCAAAACATTTAAGTCCTTATGCAGCAAAATAATATCAGCAGATTCCTTGGCAATATCCACGGCTGTATCAACAGAAATTGAAACATCTGCTGCTTTCATTGCAGGCGCATCATTAATGCCGTCTCCCATATAACCAACAGTATGACCATTTTTCTTTAACAAGTTAATGATTTTAGTTTTATCTTCTGGTGATAATTTGACAAAAATGTTGCACTCTTCCACCATTTTAGCTAATTCTTCGGGCTTCTTTCCCTCCAAATCTGCACCTGTATAAACTGTATCAACATTTAAACCAACTTGTAAGCCCACAGTTCTGGTAACAGCTTCATTATCTCCTGTTAAAATTTTAACGTTAATTCCGTCATACTTTAGACGAGCTAAAGCATCTTTAGCACTTTCTTTAGGCGGATCAAGGAAGGCCAGATAGCCGCATAAAATAAGATCATTTTCATCTTTGACGGAAAATTCTCCAACAGGAGCAGGATTACGCTTGTATCCCAGCATGATAACCCGCAAGCCGTCATCATTCATGTCGTTAACTTTAGCCATTACTTTTTGTTTTCGCTCAGCTGTTAAAGGTAAAATTTGACCGTCAACTTCAAGCTTGGTAGCAACTGCCATCATTTCTTCTGAAGCACCCTTTGTTACTAACAGGTGCTCACCATGTTGCTCATCAGAGTTTTCCACCACGACACTCATGCGCCTTCTGGAAAAATCAAACGGAATTTCATCAATTTTATTGTAATCACGCTGAATTTCACTAATATCCAATTCATCGCCGGCAGCTTCAATTATTGCTTTATCAATCAGATTTTTCATTCCGGTTTGATAATTAGAATTGAGGTAGCCTAATTCCAAAATACGCGGGTTTTCCTGCAAATTTAAATCATAGTGGCGTTCCAAAACCACTTTATCCTGCGTTAATGTTCCGGTCTTGTCCGTACACAAAATATCAGCAGAGCCAAAGTTTTGAATTGAGTTCATCTTTTTGACAATTGTGCCCTTTTTTGACATTTCAATTGATCCCTTAACCAGGTTAGTAGTAACAATTACCGGCAGCATTTCGGGAGTCAAACCCACAGCTGTAGCAATTGAAAAAATTAGCGCATTAACCCAGTCACCTTTGGTGATGCCATTAATGATAAAAACCAACGGAGCAATGATTGCGGTCATAATAATCAATAACTTGGAAACATTTTTGATGCCAATGTCAAATGTTGTATTTTTGACATCGTTATGTGAGATATCATGAGCCAGTTTGCCGAACATTGTTCTTTCACCTGTAGCAAAGACAATTCCCAAACCTGAACCTGAAACAATTGTTGTTCCTTCATATAAAATGTTGGGATAATCTAAATAATCACGGTCGGCACCAATTTTCGGCTTTGAAGTTGCAATTTTTTCTACTGGATTTGATTCACCATTTAAAGAACTTGATGAACAAAAGAGGTCTTTGCTTGTTAGAAGTCGCATATCGGCTGGTACCATATCTCCAGCTGCTAAGCGGATTACATCGCCTACCACTACTTCACTGGTATCAATTTCCTGGTCTTTGCCGTCACGAATAATGTCAGTTGTGACAGAAACCATCTTAAGCAAAGAGTCAACAGCATTTGATGATCTGACGTTTTGCACAAAACTGGTAACACCAGAGATTAAAACCATCGTGACCATTATTGCAACGGTAGTCAAATCCTTTTCACCAGCCGGCACAAAAATATAGTCAGTAAACAAAGACAATGTTGCCAAAACTAATAAAACTAATGTAAAAGGCGTAATAAAAGCTTCAGCTAAAAAACGTAACTTAGAGTTATGTTTATTTGAAGCAATTGTATTTGAACCGTATTCTTCTCTATTTTTTTCTGCCTGCTTGCTAGTTAATCCATTACTGCTCGCATGTAGTCTCGCTAAAGTCTCTGATCTGCTTTCCTTGGCTATTGCCTTTACCAATGCCAAATCTTTGTTGCTGGTTGTACCACTTGGCTTTTTCAGCATTATCCCCACTCCTCATCACAGAACTAACTCAAACAAACTAAAAAAGGGGCGCCCATGCTAACCGCTTGGCGCCCCTTTTCAACAGGTATATTATACTCATCGTTCAGTTTTAACACTACGTGACGTAAGCCTTGCAACTAGCCATCTGGTTTTCGCCTTATATCGACGATAACTATTTGACCCGTTGGCATCTCTGGATGTTTCCGGGCGATAGCATTTGTTCACGTAGGAGTCTCACCTAACAGTTTATTTGTTTCTTATTTAATTGCATTGTGAGTGTAATACATAACATATGATAAAGTCAATATTTTTACCTTTTTTTTACGTTCAAATTGTTTTTAAAGAAATAAATCAACCCACCAATTAATAACGCAAGCGCCAAAGCTATAGGCAAGGCCAACCTGTGAGGATGAGAAAGCTGTGCCCGCTCATCACTGGATAAATCATACTTATCAAGTGAATACTGATAACGTTGATCAATAGTTGTTGCACATGCTCTAAACACAAAGCGTAAGCCTTCATTAAATTTCTTTTTATTAGTGCTACGTAATTTATCAGATTGAGAACGAATTATATTGCCGCGAACATCAGCAGAAAATGCACTATGCAGATCTTTACTGGAAAATATCTGCACATTACGTTTTTTATTTTTAGTGCCAACAACAATAAAAACCGTCCGTTTATACTTGTTTAACTTAGCCGGTGTCAAGTGATCAACCCGATTCACTGTTTTCACAATGATTTTGGGTTGCTCACTAGTCTGAAAATATCGATCATTTTTTGCTAAAATTAATTTGCTGGTTTCGCGTTCAAGCAGATTACTGTTATCTTTAATGTTAGGACTTGAAAAACCAGTCATCGTTAGAAAAATGCCAATAAAGGCCGTGAGCAAAGCAAACTTAGTTTTCAGCGTCTTCCAGTTTATGGGCCAATTGCTCCACATATTGTCGATCGATTTTAATTTGTTCATAAGGAACCCCGCAGTCTTTAAAAAGTTTAATCGCAAGTGGACTGTCATTATAGTCGAAGTAATAATTAATTCTTTTAACTCCAGCCTGCACTAATGCCTTAGCACAATTATAACAGGGAAAGTGTGTGACATAAATTTCTGTGTCATCGGTTGAAACGCCGTTACGTGCACATTGGATCAGTGAATTCATTTCAGAATGAATAGTACGTACGCAGTGCCCGTCAACCAGTTGATGACCAACATCATCACAATGAGGCTGTCCCGTAACAGATCCGTTATAGCCTGTACCAATGATACGATTCTTTTTCACTAAAACACTACCTACTAGTGCCCGATCACATGTCGAACGCTGAGCAATTACTAAGGCCTGCATCATAAAGTACTGCTTCCAGGGAATTCGCTTACGCATTTTTTTACCTCTTAAAATAATTCAAACCGATTGCATCCCTTACCTCTTGTAAGGTTTGGTTAGCTACCTCGTTTGCTTTCTTAGAGCCCTCAATTAACATATCATAGACAGCTGATGTATTCTGTTCATATTTAGAGCGTCGCTCGCGTATTGGAGCCAACTCCTTTTCCAATACCGTATTTAAATAACGCTTAATTTTTACGTCACCCAAGCCGCCTTTTTGGTAATCTTCTTTTAATTGCGCTACCTTATCCTTGTCAGGATCAAAAATATCAAGGTAGGTAAAGACAGTGTTACCCTCAACTTTGCCTGGATCTTCAACATGAATGTGCTGGGGATCAGTATACATTGACATTACTTTTTGTTCAACGGTTTTGGCATCGTCAGAAAGATAAATAGCATTATTTAAGGATTTGGACATTTTGGCATTGCCATCTAAGCCAGGTAAGCGTCCTTCGCCTTTTTCCGGGAAGTAACCTTGAGGTTCTACTAATACATTGCAGTTATAAACACGGTTAAAAGTACGAACTATTTCACGCGCCTGCTCTAGCATTGGCTCCTGATCATCCCCGACTGGTACCAAAGTCGCTTTAAAAGCTGTGATGTCAGCTGCCTGTGAAACCGGATAATTTAAAAAGCCGACAGGAATGGAATCGTTAAATCCTTTTTGCTTGATTTCGGCCTTAACTGTTGGATTGCGTTCCAGACGACTAACAGTGACCAAGTCCATATAATAGGCCGTTAATTCAAACAAGGCAGGTATTTGTGATTGAATAAAAACTGTAGAAATTTCAGGATTTATGCCAACTGCCAAGTAGTCCAGTGCTACTTGAGTTAAACTTTTTTGAATTTTTTCAGGATTACGCGCATTATCAGTTAATGCTTGTGTATCGGCTATCATGATAAATGGATGATATTCGCCTGAATTTTGTAATTTGACCCTGTTTTTTAACGAGCCAATATAATGTCCCACATGTAATTTCCCTGTTGGGCGGTCACCTGTAAGGATAACTTTCTTTTTTATCATACTTTACCTTCCTTAAATAATTAAAATCTTTTTAATGTGATAATTATATTAATTCTACCAAAAATCGTGCAATGATTAAACATGGAGGAAAAAATGTGCAATCAATTTCAACTGCCAAGTCTAGCAGAAATTAAAAAATACTTAGTAAATGACTTAAATTTACCTCTAGTAGAACCGGCAAGCAATTTGCCTCAAAATCAGAGCGTTTTTCCTAAAAGTCTCGCTCCCGTTTTGGTTTATGCTGATAACCAGTTGCAGCTGCTGCCCAAATCATGGGGTTACCCCAGTCCGTATGATCAAAATAAAGTCATATTTAATGCGCGAATTGAACGCTTTTTTGAAGAAAAAAGGTCAATGTGGGACTCTTCTTTTGCCAGATCTCGTTGTATTATTGTTGCCAGCCAATTTTTTGAATCAGGGCATAATACTTATTCCGCCGAAAATGGTCATACTTACCATGAACGCTTCAGTTTCAAGAATGCAAATGGTGCATTAACACTAATTGCCGGAATTTATCAAAAGGATCATTTTTCAATGGTTACTACTCAGCCAAATAGGACTTACGCTGAAATTCATAACAGAATGCCATTAGTTATCCAAGCTGCTGAATTGCGCCAGTGGCTATTTCAGAACTTTTCATCTTTAGTTGATCGCAGCCAGTTAAGTCTTGATTCTGTTAAGCTACCACCTAAAAAGTAACAACAATATTTCCAAGTTAATTCAAATAGCTTCTCACTCCTATTTATTATTACGCAAATTTATTCTGAAACTCGTAAAAAATGACGCTACTTTAAGAAATTTTTCCTTCTCCTAGCAGCTACTTGTAAAATTTTAAAAATCAAAACTTGGTTTCGAAAACGAAACATGATAAACTGTTTGAGTAATGCGGGTATAGTTTAATGGTAAAATGTTAGCTTCCCAAGCTGAAGATGCGGGTTCGATTCACGCTATCCGCTTAAATAAAAAAGCAATGGCTTTAATAGCTGTTGCTTTTTTTGTTTATCAATTTATTAATTTAAGGCCCTTATATCTGTTTTGTTCATATAATATTTAAATATACTATAAATATATATTAATTTAATTTTATATATTTATAATTAATTTAGTGTTAATATAAATTTAGGTATTGTTTTTAAAATTAATGTCAGTTTTGTTCTGGTTTTAATTTTGAAAGGTCAAAAGGTATAATAATGAATTCAAAATTTAATTTACACGGCAGAGAAAAATTAATATTAACCAGTGTCGTTACAACATCTCTAGGTTTAATTGCTATGAATCCTGCTGTCATTAAAGCTGATACTGCAGTAGCTAAACCCTTGACTACAAAAAGAGAAGCAATTAATAAGCACAAAAGCAAGCGTAAAATATTTTATCAAAATAATAACAGTTTAAAAATCAAGGACACAGTCAATAATACTAATAGTTTTGTTTCTAATAATACAGACGTTAACCCATTAAAAAGAGTTGTTAATGCTAGCGCAAATTCTAATCCTACTCTTAATACTGCAGAACAACTTCAGCCATCAAATATCCAAAACATAAAAGATGCGCAAAAATCCTCAGCAGGAACAATGTTAGTGAAGGAAGAGGATCCTGAATCAGTAATGACTGGTGAGTGGGACGGATTAAAAGTAACGCTTGATACAGATGCACGTATATGCACTATTTCAGGTGGTACAATTACTGATCCTGATCAACTTATTCCCTATATTCCCAATACATACGGACTCGCTGAAACATTAAAGTTTGATGGTCCGTTGAAAATTATTGGTAAAGCAAACGGGATATTTTCTGGCCTTGCTTACACGACTAAAATTGAAGGTTTAGAAAATATTGATACATCTCAAGTTACCAGTATGAGTCAAATGTTTAGTGGATGTGAGAAGTTAAAACAACTTGATTTAAGCAGTTTTGACACCAGAAACGTTACCAATATGTACGCAATGTTTCAAAATTGTAAAAGTCTTACCAGCTTATCTCTTAAAAACTTTGATACGGCCAAAGTTAATGAAATGACTAACATGTTTAATAATTGCACCAACTTATCCAGTTTAGATCTTAGCAGCTTTAATACTTCCCAAGTCAAGAGTATGTTTAGCATGTTTGGCTATTGTACTAGTCTTTCCAGCCTAGACCTTAAGAATTTTGATACTGCTAAAGTGCTTGAAATGTCAGCTATGTTTAGCAACTGTATTAACTTGAAAACATTGGATATCAGCAATTTCAATACCCTTTCTGCAAAGAAAAGTTACATGCTAGCCGGAGCTTCTAATTTGAATACTTTAATTTTAGGGCCAAATTGTTCTCTTAAAAATACTGCACTAGATAGACCTGGTTTTTGGCTAAATGTTGGCAGCGGCACTATGGAACATCCTGAAGGCAGCAAACATTGGACATCCAAAGAATTAATGTCCAAATATACAGGTGAACAAGATCATGATACCTATGTTAGAACAAATTCTGCAGTCATAGAACACTTTCTGGATGAATCAGGAAAAAACATTGCTCCGGATAATGCTCTAACTGGAAACAGTGGCGATCCATATTCCAGTAGTTCTAAAGACATTAATGGCTATATTTTAAAAACTAGTCCGACAAACACCAAAGGAACTTTTTCTGACCAAATCCAAGAGGTTACTTATGTTTATGCTAAGAAACCGAGACAAACAGGATCCCACTATATTGGAGAAGGAGTCGTTACAGTTCACTATCGAGATGAAACCGGCCAGCAAATTGCTCCTGATCAGGTTCTAAACGGTAATGTCGGAGATGGTTATCTTACGCAAGAAGTACAATTGACTGGCTATAATCTGACCCAAAGACCAAATAATGCCACTGGTTTCTATACTGATAGGCCGCAAAGTGTTACCTATATTTATTCGAAAAATGTCACAAACTGGACTGCAGTGAGGAGAACAGTTTTTCATAATTCCTATCTGTATGACCAAAATGGCAGTCGTAAAACTGGCAAATACTTTATGGGCAAGATCATTTGGACTTATGGCACTAAAGTTATTCAGGGCAAGAAGTATTACGATTTAGGCCAGAATAACTATATTAAGGCTACTAACGTCTCAGGCGTTAAGCGCAAGCTCAGGCGCAACAGCTATGTTTATAGTAAAGCGACTAAAAAGCTACAGCGAAAATCCCTAAAGAAAGGGCAAAAAGTTAGAACTTATGGCGCAGCCGTTAAGATCCAGCAGAAGCTATATTATATCGTAGGGAAAAAACAATACGTCAAAAAGAGTGACTTTTAATAAATATTACAAGTAAAAAATAAGAGTCAGGAAATTTTTCCTGACTCTTATTTTAATTTCAATACTTAAGTCATAATCATTAGGAGAACCCCATTTAAAATTGCTAAATAGATCGGCATCCATAAGGTTTGCGTATAAAGGTATGACCAAGCAAAAAGTGCTCCAAAAATTATATTAATTAATAATAGTGGCAGTGAGTTTTGCCAATTAAGTAAACTAAACAGAATCCCTGAAGTCAATATTCCTAGAATTGCAGTTAAAACAGTATTGCTCCTAAAAGCATAATTGAATAAAAAACCGGTAATTAAAAATTCTTGTAGTATTGGTAAAACGATACCAATTGCAACTACTAAAAACCAGTAGGTTACTGTTGCTTCATGATGCAAATATGCAATTTGAAAATTATATAATTTAAGTCTGCCGTAGGACTGCAACCAGGAAACACTGATACGCAATGCTGTTACCACAGCAGTCAAACCAATGATCAAGCCAAAATTGCTAAGCCAAGATCCCGCAAAACTACGATCAAAAAAGCGTTGTTCCCTATTAAAGCGATAAATAAAAAACAGTGAAACCATTAATGAGATAGTTGCAAATAAAATTAGATCCCAAATATGAATTGGTGAATTAGCAGTAACTAACTTAATCACCCCGGCAACCATCAAATAGCTAATAAAATAAATAAGATAGCGTATTATGTTGCCTTGCCTTGATGCTGGTGTATTCACAAAAATTACCTCTATACTATTATGTACCTTACAAGTTCCATATTATAGCAAAAAAAGATATCTATATAAAATATCAAGGTAATTTTTCTTAATCTACACTGATATTATTTATATCTTCTAAAGCAATTTTTTGTCCGTCAACAATAATGCCGTCTTCACTATAACCATTGACAAAGCCGCAGATATCAGCTGGTAATTGATTATCACTGTTCATAACTTTAACCTGCAGATGTACCATGCGGTGATTGCCATATGCTTTAAGCAGCTGCAAGCTAATTTCTTCTATACTCATAGTATCTTTAACGGGATGCTTCACGCTGCGCTTTTGTTTATCTTTATTAATTGCCATAGTATGATCGCTCAAAAAGAAACCCTGCCACTTTTTCATTTTGCGATCTTGGTAATTCTTAAAAAAGTCTTGAACTACTTTATCAAAATCATTCATATGCATTTCCACCATTATGTCCACCAACTAAACTGCTGCGCCTTATTGCCGTAGCGCCCTTAGACAAACTTGAGGCTTTGACTAAACTGGTAAAACCATATTTTTTCCTGATTTTGTCAACAGTTATATTTATAGTACGTTTTTTTATCTGTTCAGTGGCCGAAACAAAAAAAGTTAATTGCTGGCAATTATCAGGTTCTAAGCGACTACAATTGACTCCTAATGCTCGGACCGTTTCTCCATGCCAGTTTTTACGGAAAAGAGCCAGTATTTCTTCAACTAATAAATCATTATCATTAGTAGGGCAAATTTTTTGCTGCACATTAAAGCCCTTGCGACTGCCATCTTGTTCGTACTTAGAAAAGCCAACAAACAAGCTTATACAGCTTGCTTGTAAACGGTGTGCCCTTATTCTGGCACCCACCTGCTCGCCAATTTCACGTAAAACTATTTCTATTTCTCGCTGATTCGTATAATCACGGTTTAAAATCTGTGAATTGCCGTAATTTTTCATTATGGGAAAATATTTTTCACTAATAATGCTGCGATCAACTCCCCAGCTAATCGCAAATAGCTGTTCGCCGATCACGCCAAACTCATTTTTTAAAATTGCCGGATCAGTATGAGCCAATTCATACATATTATTAATATGCAGGTGGCGCAAACGTGCAGCTGTTCTCTTGCCAATCCCCCAAACTTCTTCCATATCTTTAATTTGCCAAATTGTATCGGGGACATCAATATAATGCCAATAATCAATCATCGAACACCGATGTTTAGCAGAAATGTCCATAGCTAGTTTAGCTAGCAGTGGATTCTCTCCTATTCCGCAAGTAGTATAAAGACCAATCTTATTTTTTATTTCTACCTGAATTTTGCGAGCAACCAGATAAGGATCATCCCCAAACAAACGCCAAGACTTGGTCATATCAATCATACTTTCATCAATTGAGTAAACATGGATATCTTCATCTGATGCATATTTCTGAAAAATTTTTAATACCTGCATGCTACGTTTAATATACAAATTCATATGCGGGTCTGCCAAAATTAGGTCTGGCGCTTCTTTTTTCGTAGGTAAATCACGTACCCTCATAACATTAGTTAGCCCATATTTTTTCTTCGCTAAAGGTGAGGCTGCCATAATTAGCCCCGAGCCGTAATTTGTATGTGGCTGATGCGAAACAACTGCTAACACAGCTTTCATTGGGTTTAGACCTAATTGAAGTGCCTCACAACTGGCAAAGAATGATTTGTTATCAATCATAAAAATTAAACGATGGGGCTCATAACGATAATCATACATTGCTTTCACTTCCTAATGCAAACTTATGTTCGCTAAAATAAATTATACAAACACCAGTTCGAATAATCAAGTGAAAAATTATTCAATTGCTTCAATCGTTACCTGATATTCCCCTGCCGGAGCCTCTACTTTAACAGTTTTGCCAACTTTCTTTTTCATGATAGCCTGACCTAATGGCGAGTCGAAAGCTATTTTACCAGCACTGATATCTGCCTCCATTCGTCCAACAACTTGGTAAATCTCAGTTTCTGCATCATCATCAAATTTTAATGTGACCGTTTTGCCCAGATCTACCTTGCCGTCAGCTGTTTTTTCAATAATTTCTGCATATTTCAACTGCTTTTCCAAATAGCGCAAACGACTCTGAAGGTGTCCTAAATCACGTTTTGCCTCTGTATATTCAGTATTTTCAGACAAGTCACCCAAAGAGCGTGCTTCCTGCAAAATTTTAATTCTTCTAGGTCTATCCTTTTTCAAATCAGCAATCTCATCTTTAATTTTTTGATAGCCTTGAGGCGTCATTTTTTGATAATAAACCAAAATATTCTCTCCTAATTTTTTCTTTTCAATATTATCCACAAGCTATAATTACTGTTATGGAGGTTTTAGTTTTTATAAATTAGCACTCTAAAAATAATAGTGCTAAATATTTCCTTTTTATGAATCTGCATACTATAATAATAATTGTAAGGAAGAAATGAAAGTCTTCTGTTACAAATATATAAATTTTGAAAGGAAGTTTTTTACTATGGCAAATGATATGATGAATCGGCACAATGATTTATTCGATGCGATGAACGATTGGTTTGATCTTCCAAGAAAATTTTTCGATGATAATGAAGTAGCAAAATTAATGCAATCAGATGTTGTTGAAAACGACAAAGAATATGTAATCAAAGTTGACATGCCTGGAATGGACAAGGATAAAATTCACCTAAATTACAATAATGGTATTTTAAGTGTATCAGGTTCAAGAAAGTCATTTAAAGATATGTCCAAGGATAACAGCATTATTCACCGTGAAAGAAGTGAAGGTCACATTTCACGCAGCTTCAGATTACCAAACGTAGTTGCAAGTGATATTCATGCCAAATACGATAACGGTGTATTGACAATTACCCTGCCAAAGCAACAAGCTGGCGCAAGCGATAACTCAATCCAAATTGACTAATTGTCTTCAAATTATCAAAGTATATTAACTCACTGAAATAACAGAAAGTCTATTTAAACTTGTCTGAACTGTTTTTAAAATAAAACATGTCAGAAGCACCAAAATAAGCTATCCAGATCAAAGTCTGGATGGCTTATTTTGTTTCCAGTTGCTTTTTAGATTTTTCTTTAGCAGCAGATTAAGTAATAGAGTTTTGAGACTATATTTCGTTTAAAATTTCAGGATTATTAACAGAACCTATCATTTTAAATATTATTTTTGCATTTCCATCTATAGGTTCTTTTATATAGTATTTAAAATTCGCAAAGACAATTGATATCTATTTGCAATAGTTTTAATCTAATAATATCAGTAAAATTTAATATTTAAAATTTTGCACCTTTGTTATTGTTAATACTAGGACTGCTAAAGTTTAGGCTTAACTCTTTCTTCTACTCTTTTCCAATTTCAAGATTATTAGTCATTAATCTCAAATAATAGCTGACCAGTCCACCACAGCCAGTGACGTTAAACCTAGGGCAATTTTTCCTTAGGAGGAGTATAAATTGAGCAAAAATAATGACATATACATAGAAAATCGAGCTTCGAGTGCTGCTAAAAAAATAAATAAATTGAACATACCAGATGAAATTAAAAAACAATTAATTGATAAGAAAGTTTTTGATTTTTGGTTTAACAATAAAGAATTAAGAGCCCTGTCAGATAATATTGATATTGCAGGCGGTGAGAGTATCCAGTATGCAGCTAGTGGCAATTACGATAATCATACTGCACTGATAATTTGTACAAACATGCGTGTAATGATAATTAATAAGAACATGTTTATTGGGGGAGATTTTACAGATATACCACTTAATATGATTAATGGTGTATCAATAAAAACGCGACTTTTCTTATCTGACATTCAAATAACTAATGGAGCAACAAATATTTTTCTTAACGATTTAGATAAAACTGCTGCACCAATTTTAGCAGATACTATTAAAAGCATGTCAAAGAATTACCAACAAAGTATTCAAAATGTTCCAGTACAAAATACAACAGATAGTACCCAAGATATGATCGCAGAATTAAAGCAATTAAAAGAGTTAGTTGATGAGGGGATATTGACTGAAGAAGAATTTTCGGCTAAGAAGAAACAAGTTTTAGGATTATAAAACCAAAGCGTGGTCAGCTATTGAACTCGTTTTTCTTTTAGATTAAAATATAAGGTAATTTAAAAATAGATTAAAAAAGGAGAATATATATTATGGCTCACAAACTAACTGTTCAAGAACTAGAAGAGTTTGCGAAAAACTTTAATGAAAAGCCGCAAAATCAAGTTGTGGCACGAGCTGCTCAAAAAAGCGGTGTTTTTGCAGCATCTTACAATGAACGTGTTCAAGGCGAATTGACTCGGGTATTTTCAACAGAGCTGGATACTGAAAATGTTACTAACCAGCGCCAGTCAGGTCGTTGCTGGGAATTTGCTACCTTAAATATTTTACGACATTATTTTGGCAAAAAATATCACTGCAAGAATTTTACTTTCTCACAAAGTTACAACTTTTTCTGGGACAAAGTTGAACGGGCAAATATTTTTTATGACAATATTTTAGATACTGCTGATGAACCACTTGATTCCCGTACCGTAAAAGCATATTTAGACAGTGCTGGCGGAGACGGGGGTCAATTCCACATGGGTGCCGCTTTAATTGAAAAATACGGTGTTGTGCCTTCCTATGCAATGCCTGAAAGTTTTAATACCAATAACACTGCCGGTTTAGGTAAAGCTTTGGGCGATAAACTGAAAAAAGACGCTCTAGTTTTACGCAAATTAAAGCAAGACGGTAAAGATGATGAAATAGAAAAGGCCCGTAAGAAATTCTTAAGTGAAATTTACCAAATAACAGCAATTGCAGTTGGAGAACCACCTAAGAAATTTGACTTGGAATACCGTGATGATGACAAGAAATATCATTTGGACAAAGATTTAACTCCACTAGAATTTTTGCATAAATACATGGGCGATGTTGACTTTAATGATTACGTTGTATTGTCTAATGCACCAGATCATGAATATGATAAATTATATGGGCTGCCATTTGAAGATAACGTTGAAGGATCATACCGCATCAAATTCTTGAATGTACCAATGGAATACTTGGAAACTGCAGCTGTTAACCAATTAAAAGATGGTGAAGCTGTTTGGTTTGGTAATGATGTTGGTGAACAAAGCGATCGTAAAAAGGGATATCTTGACAGCGACTTATATAAACTAAGTGATCTCTTTGGTGTTGACCTCAAGATGTCCAAAGCTGACCGCTTGCGTACCGGTGCCGGCGCTTCAACTCATGCTATGGCTTTTGTTGGTGTTGATGAAGATGGTGGCCATGTGCGTCAATGGAAAGTTGAAAATTCCTGGGGCGAAAAGAACGGTGACAAAGGTTTCTTTGTTATGAATAATGATTGGTTCAATGACTATGTTTATGAAGTTGTTGTCCACAAAAAGTACTTGACACCAGAACAAGTAGCTATTGCTGAGGGTCCAATTACAGACTTACCAGCTTGGGATTCACTAGCTTAAGCGAATTTATAACTAATAGAAAAAGACGAAATTCAAAAACGAATTTCGTCTTTTTTATATTATAAAAAATTATTTACTTTCCACGTAATAATAGCTCATCAAATTTTTTAAAGAATAAATCTTTATTTGCTTTAGTTACCAAAGTAATTTCGCGTCCATTGGAATCATCTTCCATTCGTCCTGCAGCCAATCCCTGTGTAACCACCTTTACCTTGTGCTTTTCAGTGGCCAAAACGACTTCCGGATAAAGAGCACTAATTGTCGTTAATACATCCCAAAAATAAAGTTGCGAGCTTGGAATTGGGGGATTAACCAGGAGACAATAGCCTTGCGCAACCAAGTCTACAGCTGGATGTTCACGCAAACTGGCCCAATGCATTCTTAATTCATAAGTTAATGGTAATTCTTCACTACTTTCAAGACCGATAATTTGCATAGGAATATTTGATTTCAGAACCCTATCAACAGCAAACGGATCCCAAAAGGCATTCCATTCTTGCGTACCATCAACATTAACCTGAACAACATTACCATGACCATCAAGAGAACCGCCCATCCAGTATAGCTGTTCAATTTTATCCGCCATTTTGGGATTAGTATCCAGCGCACGAGCCAAATCGGTTAAAGGTCCCGTCATAACTAACGTGACAGGTTGCTTTGCTGCCAAAATTTTTTCAGCCATGTCTAAATGAGCCGGTTTTACTGCCATTTTAGTAATCATTTTCCCAGATTCGTTTAATAACGGCAAATAATTAAATGAATATGCCGCTTTACGCCAGGCTTCGGGAAACTGATTGACAGCTCTTGAATCTGATTTGGCAATTTCTAATTGATCGCCTCTTAAGTTAAACCGGTCTGTCATCTTTCGACACACCTCAACAGCTGGGTCAACGTAACCATCCGCATCAATTGCACCAACACCTAGTAATTTAATCTCTGGTGCTTGCAAGAGTAACAAATATGATACTAAATCATCAATATTACCGTCATGATTAAAATAAATTTCTTTCATTATTCTTCCCTATTTTGACTTAATATAGTTCTGGCCATCTGCTGCTGGAGCAACTGATTTTCCAAAGAACAAAACTAAAACTAAAATGGTAATTACGTAAGGAGCAATCTGCATGTAAACAGCAGGAATGTGACTAAAGAATGGTAGTTGATTGCCAATAATACTGATACTTTGAGCAAAGCCAAAGAAAAGCGAAGCTAGCATTGCACCTAATGGGTTCCATTTACCAAAGATCATGGCTGCTAACGCCATAAAGCCTTGTCCAACAATAGTAGAAACTGAAAAATTGCCTGAAATTGCTTCCGCAAAAACTGCTCCGCCAATTCCGCCTAAAAAGCCTGATATTAGCACGCCAGCGTAACGCATACCATAAACATTGATCCCCAAAGTATCTGCTGCTTGAGGATTTTCACCACATGAACGCAGACGTAAGCCAAAACGAGTTTTATACAAAACCCACCATAATAAGATTGATACAATTATTGCCAGCCAGGCAGGTGCAGAAGTGTTTTGAAAGAAAACAGGCCCAATAAAAGGAATATTAGCAAGGCCAGGAAAACTAAAATAACCAAAGCTCTGCGTAATGTTTTCAGTTTGACCTTTATCATATATAGCTTTGACTAAAAACACTCCTAATGGTGGAGCCATAAGATTGAGGACAGTCCCGCTGATGATGTGATCAGCGTGAAAATTAATGGTTGCTACAGCATGGAGCAGTGAAAATAGCAAACCTACAACTCCCCCAACAAGAAGGCCAATCCAAGGAGTTGCTTTGCCAAAAGTAGAAGCAAAAGTCAGGTTAAACACAATGGCAGAAAAAGCGCCCATTGTCATTATTCCTTCAAGGCCAATGTTGGTAATACCTGAATTTTCACTATAAACCCCGCCTAAAGCGGTAAAAATTAATGGTGCTGAATAGACAAAAGTCGATGACACAATTAACGCTAAAATCGTAACTAAATTCATGAATTTTGTCCTCCCTGGGTCTTTGTGGAACTCACTGTAACGTTATTTGGTTCAGTTTCTTCAGTCGCTGCATCTTTTTGGGTTTCTTTAGCCCTTTTAGTCGTAAACAGTAATCCAATTACATATTGAATAGCAACAAAGAAAATGATAGCAGCAATTACTATTGAAACAATCTCATAAGGAATACCGGCAATGGTTTGCATTCCTAGACCGCCAATTTTTAAAATTGAAAATAATAGTGAAGCCAGTAAAATGCCGACGGCTGTCCCACCACCAAGAAGAGCAACGGACAGACCATCCCAGCCGATATCTAAGCTGGTCGTTTGGGTGAAATAGTTTTGATATGTGCCAAGACCTTGAACAACACCGCCTAAGCCAGCAAATCCACCGGATAATAACATAGAAAGCATGATATTCTTTTTGGCTGACATTCCTGCATAACGACTCGCCGCAGCATTGGTACCAACTGAACGAATTTCAAAACCTGTAGTAGTTTTTCTCATTAAATACCAATATAAAAAAACTGCAACTAAAGCAATAAAAATACCTGCATTAATGCGTGAATCACCAAACATCGTGCTTAGCCATCCAATTTTTAAGCTGCCATTATCAGCAATTGTTTTAGTAGTATCAGTATCAATACGCAATTTAGATGACATAACTTGTTGCATTAAATATTGACACGAATAAAGCACAATATAGTTAATCATAATGGTTGTTATGACTTCATTAGTCCCAAATTGAGCACGGAGCCAACCAGCAATACCAGCAACAAGTGCGCCAGCCAGAATGCCTGTTATTACCGCCAATGGAAGCAAAATTGCCTTAGGCATATTAGGATTAGCCAAAACCACCCAGATAGAAGATAACCAGCCAGCTTGAGCCTGACCAGGCAAGCCAATATTGAAAAAACCGGCAGTAGAAGCTATAGCAAAACCAATAGCGGTAAAAATCAGCGGGGTAGCTTCACGGATCGTCTCACCTATGCCGTTCATGTTTCCTAACGCACTGGAAAACATTGAAGCATATGCTTGAAACGGATTGTAACTCCAAACCAGCATGATGATTGCTCCGACTAAAAAGCCTGCCAAAATAGAAATGATTGGCACTAAGATTTTCTTGGTTTTTAGTGTAACTTTAAGCAAGTGCATTACCTTCTTTCTTAACGCCGGTCATTAACAAACCTAATTCTTCATCACTAGTATTTTCTGGCTTGACCTCACCAGAAATTCTACCATCGTGAAGCACAATAATTCTGTCTGACAATTGCATAATTTCATCAAGCTCATAAGATATTAACAAAATTGCTTTGCCCTGAGCTCTCTCATTTAAGAGCTGATTATGAATATATTCAATGGCACCAACGTCAAGGCCACGAGTCGGCTGAAAAGCAATAATTAAATTACTGTCGCGACTCAATTCACGGGCAATAATGACTTTTTGCTGGTTACCTCCAGATAAATCACTTACAGGCATTCTTTCACTTGTAGTTCTGATATCAAATTGTTTAATTAATTTCTTGGCATGTTCATGAATTACATCATAATGCATCACGTTATGGCGAGAAAATGGTTCCTTATAATAAGTTTGTAAAGCCAAATTATCAGAAACTGAAAAAGGCAGGATTAAACCATATTTTTGTCGGTCAGCAGGGATATATGACACGCCCTTTTCGGTTATTTGCCGTACCTTACGATTAGTCATATTTTCACCATCAATCAAAATTTTGCCAGAATCAATATGTTGCAAACCGGTTAAAGCTCTGACAAGTTCATCCTGACCGTTACCATCAATACCAGCGACTCCCAATATTTCTCCAGCATGCAATTCAAAAGACAAACCTTTAATTACCGCAACATTTTGTTTGTTTTTAACATGTAAGTCTTCAACCTGCAACATTGTGCGTCCAACTTTTTCTGTGGGCTTATTAACCTGCATGTTAACGTGACGTCCCACCATCAATTCTGCCAGACGATTATTATCAACATTAGCGACATCAAAAGTTCCTACGCTTTTACCAGCACGAATCACAGTTACACGATCAGCTGCCCGTTCGATTTCTTCCAGTTTATGTGTAATTAAAATGATTGATTTGCCCTCTTTTGCCAGTTCATGCAGTATTTGAATAAATTCTGTAATTTCTTGCGGGGTCAAAACAGCAGTGGGTTCATCAAAAATCATAATATCTGCTCCACGGTAAAGAACTTTCAAAATTTCCACTCTTTGCTGTTGAGCAACCGTAATCTCACTGACCTTTTTCAGTGGGTCAACATTTAAGTTATAACGCTCAGACAGGGCCATTATTTGCTTTTCTGCTTTTTTAAAATCCAGTTTAGGACCCTTGGTAGTTTCATGACCCAAAATGATATTTTCTAAAACAGTAAAGGAATCCATCAACATAAAATGCTGGTGTACCATGCCTATACCCAAATCTTTTGCGACAGTTGGATTTTTAATATTAACCTTTTTCCCCCGAACCAAAATTGAACCTGCGGTAGGGGTAATCAAGCCAGATAAAATACTCATTAAAGTTGATTTACCTGCACCATTTTCTCCCAAAAGAGCTAAAATTTCACCTTTCCTTAAAGTCAAATTAATATCATTATTGGCTTTAAAACCGCTAAAATCCTTCACAATATGGCGCATCTCTATTACGTTCGTCATATCTTTCATTTTATGTAAATTTCCTTTTTCTAAAAAAACTCTTTGCATAAATTTACACAAAGAGTTTTAAACGTTAATTTACTTTAATTCTGCACCACTGTTATTTTTCCGGAAACTACTTGCTGCTTAGCCTTTTGTACTGCAATCCATGCCTTTGGTGCAAGATTGCCTTTAGTAATTGAAACACCATTGCCTTTTAATGAATAAACCAGGTGCTTTCCTCCAGGGAACTTACCTTTGGCTGCATCATCAGCTAAAGATTTGGTTGCAACATTTAGTCCCTTCAATACAGAAGTTAAAGTAAAGTTAGCCTTTTTACCATCCTTTGTTTTGTAGTTTCCCAGGTTTTCCTGATCAACATCAACACCAATTACCCAAACCTTTTTATTTTCCGGCTTAGTTTGATTAAGTGCTTTAGCTTCTTGGAAAACTCCACTACCGGCAGAACCGGCAGCTTGGAAGACTACGTCACAGTTGTCAGCGTACATAGATTGTGCAATTGACTTAGCTTTATCATTTGAAGTAAAGTTTCCGATATATTGCGTGCTGACACTGATCTTTTTATGTTGAGCTTTAGCAGCGTCTTTTACACCTTGTTTGAAACCTGCTTCAAAAGTATCAATGATTGCAGATTTTGCTCCGCCGATAAAACCAACTTTATTAGTTTTAGTTGAATAAGCTGCAGCTACGCCACCCAAATATGATGATTCGTTACTCTTAAAAGTAACAGAAGCTACATTTTTCTGACCAGTTATCACATCGTCAACAATTACAAAATTTTTCTTAGGATTCTTCTTGGCAGCAGCCTTAACTGAATCTTTTAGCATATAGCCAATACCGAATATTGTTTGGTAGCCAGACTTGGCAGCCTGATTAAAATTAGGCGTATAGTCAGTAGCACTGCTAGATTGAAAATACTGGTAGCCTTTGCCTTGTTTAAAGTTATGTTCTTTACCATAATCTTTAAAACCGGCCCAAGCAGCCTGATTAAAGGACTGGTCGTTAATACCGTTGCTATCCGTAATTAACGCAATACTGTCCTTCTTGTTTTGACTGCTTGTTCCCTGCTTTTTTCCCGAGCAAGCATTCAAAAACAAAGTAAATGAAGCCATTAAGATTCCTAATGACAAAAATTTCGTAAATTTCTTACCCATTATATTACCCTCCACAAAATACGAACTTTTCATAACTAATATTATAATAAAATACGTATTAATTCAAGATAATTATTTTTTTGGTAAGATTTAGATAAAGAAATCGGCTTATCAACGAACTATTTACTTGGGTGAATTGGCACTTTAATATTGCCCTCAATTATTTCATTACGTGCCTGACGTGAATATTTCCAAGCTTTAGCACTTATTTGTCCGCGTTTGATTGAGACGCCATTGGTTTTTAGGCCATAAACCAATTGCTGGCCACCTGGGAATTTACCTTCATAAGCACGGTTAGAAATATCTCGGGTAGCCACATTGACACCAGTAATCACAGAAGTCAAAACGAAGTTATCTTTTTTACCATCTTTAGTTTTATAGTTGCCTAAATGTGATTGATCAGAGTCAACACCAATAGCCCAGACTTTTTTTGCACCTGTTCTAGTTTGATTAATAGATTTAGCTTCTTGGAACAGACCATTGCCTGCTAAACCAGAAGCATGAAAAATAATATCAGCTTTTTTAGCATACATTGACTGAGCAATGGCTTTTTCTTTGTCTGCACTCTTAAAATCACCCACATACTGATTTAGCAGTGTAATTTTTTTATGCAGTTTTTTGGCTTGATCATTAACACCTTTAGTAAAACCGGCATCAAACAAGTCAATAATATTGCCATGAGCACCACCAATGAAACCAATTACGTTGGTCTTTGTTTCCGTTGCTGCTACAACACCTGCTAAGTAAGAAGCTTGCTCACTCTTGAAATTGGCGGAGGCCACATTCTTCTGCCCCTTAATTACTTCGTCAACAATAACGTAGTTCTTTTTAGGATTCTTTTTAGCAGCAGCTTTGACAGCGTCTTTTAAGCTATAGCCAATACCAAAAATTGTTTGATAGCCAGCTTTGCTTGCTTGATCAAAATTGGGTTCAAAATCTGCCGCACTGCCAGATTGAAAATACTGGTAGCCATTACGTCCACGACTAAGATTGTGATCTTTGCCGTATTCTTTAAAGCCTTGCCAAGCAGACTGATTGAAAGAATTATCATTAACACCAGCAGTATCAGTAATTAGCGCAATGGAGTGCTTAGCACTGCTGCTCGAATTACTACTACCTCCCTGCTTTTTACCTGAGCATGCTGTAAGCGCTAATCCTGCAGCAACTGCCACCGCACTAATGGAAAAGAATTTTCTAAATTTTGACTTCATCTTGTGACCTCCTATTTTTTACACTAATTAACATACCACATCTGGTACCATTGTCAAAAAATCACTACAAGATAAAGTGTTGATCTGATAGCATTTCTATTTTTTCATGAAAACGAAACTAAGCTTTATTCATAATGTTTTGTATACAACAATGAAAAAAGTTGAAATTTTCGTATAGAACTGGTTAAGCTGCTAAATCTTGAGTAAGCTTTAGTGCTAAAAATTGAGATCACTTATTGTTCAGAAATTAACGTATAATACAGTAAAAAAGTTATTTGTTACAGAAGAAATAAAATGAAGCTATATAAAGAATTTTTCGAATCAGAATTAGGAACATTGACTCTTTTGAGTGATGAAAAAAATTTATTAGGATTATGGTTTAACGGGCAAAAATATTTTGGTGCCGACTATGATTTGACTGCTGCCAAAGTTTTTGCAACTAGACCTATTAAACAAGCTCTAAAATGGCTAACGAACTATTTTGCTGGCCAAACTCCTGATCCATTTGCTGTACCAATTAAACCCAATGTGTCTACTTTTAGTCAAAAAGTGCTCAAAGAACTACAAAAAGTACCTTATGGTGAAGTAACCACTTATAAAGAATTATCTAATCGCGTACAAAAAGGACAAAATAAGATAAATTTGGCGCGCGCTGTTGGCAATGCAGTCAAACATAATCCAATTAGTTTAATTATTCCCTGTCACCGTGTAATTGGCAGTGATGGGTCCTTAACTGGTTATGCCGGTGGTCTTGAACGCAAGAGGGCACTGTTAAAAATGGAAAATCCCCAAATCAAATTTTCCAGTCAGTTAGACTTGCTGTGATTTTTAATGTTCGTGTTTTTAAAAAAAGCAAAATAAAAAGCCACATGCGACTACATGCAGCTTAAACATTCCATTCAGCCATAAATTCTTTCACATAATCACGCATAAATTCCGTTCTTTTTTGCGCTTCTTTTTTACCCCCGACAGTATTCATTAAATCAGCCAATTGAAACAGTTTTTCATAAAAATGGTTAATTGTTGTTTCTGTATGTTCACGATATTGATCATGGCTTACAAGCTTCTGTGGCTTGATTCTGGGATCGTATATAACATTGCCATGAGCACCGCCATATGTAAACGCACGGGCGATGCCAATTGCACCCAAGCTTTCAATGCGATCAGCATCTTGCACATATTCTCCTGATACTGGCAACTGATAATGATGCTCTATATTAGCGGAAAAAGACATATGTTGCATAGTGAATAAAATGTCTTTGACTTCTAGGGAAGTAAACCCCACCTTAGGAAGCAGTTCTTTAATGCTGGCAAGAACTTGATCAGGATCAGCACAGATTTTTTCATCAATAGTATCGTGTAAATATCCCGCAGTTTGAATAATAGCCACCATGCGGCTATCTTCATGTGCATCAAGATTATCTTGTAAATACATTTTGCTGGCCAGATGAGCTACTCGTTGTCCATGATAAAAATCATGCCCTGTTTTTTCATTTTTCAGCTGCTCTTTAACAAAATCAGTTACTTTAGTTAAATCCAAGTTAATTTCCTTTCTAATTTGTAAAATACTTTTTCATAAAATAAGCAGTTCCAATAAAGATTTGGTTTCTACATAGGCAAATTTAAAGTCCCTTAGGCACCAAAATGCTTAGTTATTTTAATTTTTATGAATACGACAACAGTTATTACTAGCTTTATTACCCTTTATATTATAAAAAAACAGACTATTAACTTTAGTAATTTATACTACTAGTTTAATAGTCTATCTCTTTTTTTTAATTTGACCAAATTTATTTCATAACGAGCTAACAATAATGTTAAATTATTCCTCTTTTAACTCGTATTAAATATTTAGCTTTTTATGGGCAGGCTTGAATTTATGGCTCCTTGTAATTGTGCCGATGTGATCATAAGTCACTGTTGCTCGTTTAAATTGACTTAAATCTTTTGTTTTAATATAACTAACAATCAATTCACCATTTGCGACATAGTTATAAAGGGGATAATAGTTTTCATAAGTATTTGTGCCATCAACTCTGAATTTAATCGGTGTACGCCCAATCCAAAAGCCTTTGTGTTTTCCTTTGGCTTGTCCATCTTGCTTCAAGGAAACAGTAAATGTGGCATCTCCCTTATTACTATAAATAATATTTTCTTTAGTTAATGTCTTACCATATTGATGATCAGTTTCACTATAACCATTATAAGCATTGGCCAAAGACCCATTGTAATCGTGAACTACAGCATGTCCTTTTTTAAGTTGGTATCCGTAAGGTACCTGACAATATGCTGCTGGAATTATATATTTCGTTTTGCCATCTTTTTCTTTAATATTGCTAATGAAATAACGAGTACCATTAATTGTTCCCGCACCTATAAAAATATCCCAATCATCAACTCCAGGATCGGATCTAGTTTCCAATAGCTTATGTGACGTTAAATGCCGATATGCTTGAACATTATCACCCGGGACAAAGCTGGCGTACCATTTCCTCTTTTTAATGTAATGAGCACCAGGCTTTTTAGAAAGCTTCTGTAGCTTGTTATAATCCTTTATCGTGGCAACTGGCAGAGATTTTGCCAAAATAGGCTGAGCGCTTACACCTAATGAAGCAGAACCGATAGTTAACATCGCTCCTACAATTAACATTTTCTTAAATAATTTAATCTTCTTCATAGCAAATAAACTTCCTTACTTTAATATACATGTCAATAATTTTTCCTATTATAGATTTCACACCTTATACTATTAGTTATATAATTAGCGCGTAATTTAGGCAACATAAAATTATAAGATTATTGATTTATTTCAACTTATTTAAGACAAAATTTTATACATAAAGTAGTTTATAAATGTTATCATAGCAACTTTAAAAGCTGCTTTAGGTTTTTGCGGCACACAGGGGAAAAAAACATATTCATAATTATCTGCTATAAAACTAAGCTCTGCTATAAAACTAAGCCACTTCCCAGATTTGAACTGAGGACCTCCTCCTTACCACGGCGGTGCTCTACCTTCTGAGCTAAAGTGGCAAATTAACAATAATAAAAAAGCATCCATCTCTTATTGAGCGAATACTTCAAATAATACTATATCTATTCGTTGTCTGCAATAAATCTCACAGCGGTACCGTAAGCAACCACTGACTGCATGTCGCCACTGATTGAACTAGAGTCAAAACGCATCATTACAATTGCGTCTGCTCCCTTATCCTCTGCAGCTTGACGCAGTCTTTCTAAAGCTTGATTGCGTGAATCTTCAAGCATTTTGGTATAACTGTGAATTTCACCACCAACTACGGATTTTAATCCTGCACCAAAATTTTTAACAAAATTTTTGGACTGAGTAGTCAGACCAAACACTTCACCAATAATTTCATATTTTTTACCAGGTATATTTTCGGTAGTAGTTACTAAAATTTCTCTGTGGGCCATTTTTACTCTCCTATTTGAACATTCGGATAAATATTTTACTAACATAATAGTATGAAATCACCGCATTTTTTGTCAAATTAGAGTTACTATTTTAGCAGCTATTTCAGGAGGCATTAAATTAATCTTTGGCAACTCTTTAATGGCTACCCATTCTGGTTGATAAACATTATCGCTGCTCGACCGCTCTTTTTCTTCACCACTGATTTTAGGTGCAGTTATATATGGAATCTCAGTGTAAAAGAATTCTTCATACTCTTTTCCTTCGCATTTAAAAAAATGTATCAGGTCAGCTAACTTTAGGTGAATATTTAATTCTTCATTTATTTCCCTGATTGCAGTATCTACTGGAGCTTCATTGTTTTCTGCACCACCACCAGGTATTACCCAGTAGTTACGACCATTTTTTAATCTGTGGATTAATAAAACAGCCTTATTTTCATTATTATAAAGTATTACCCGTGCACGCATTTTACCCTCCTAAATTAAAAAATGATGTGTTTCTTATTATACTCTCTTAATTGGAGTTAAAAAAGGGCAGTTGCAAAAATAGCAACTGCCTCTTTTAAACTAATCTTTAATTGTAACTAGAGTGTATTTTCTTTTACCTTTTCGAACAATGACATACTTGCCGTCAAAAGCCTTAGAAGGATCAACTTCAAAGTCTACTGACTGCTCACGGTCACCATTTACATAAATTGCTCCATTTGTAACGTCTTCTCGTGCCTGGCGCTTAGAGGGCTCAATTTTGGTGTCAACCAAAAAGTCCACAATATTCTTGATTTGAGATGTTGATTCCGCTGCAGGTGCACTCTTTAAGCCCTGCTTTATCTGCTTAACTGAAAGATTTTTAATATCTCCAGAAAACAAAGCCTCTGTAATCATTTCTGCTTCTGCTAAGCCTGCTTCTCCGTGAACAAATTTTGTTACTTCTTTAGCTAATGTCTTTTGCGCTGTCCGCTTCCACGGTTCAGCTTTTACTTGCTCCGCCAGATCATCAATTTCTTCATGACTAAGGAAAGTAAAGTACTTCAAGTACTTAACAACGTCACGATCATCCTGATTGATCCAGAATTGGTAAAATTCGTAAGGACTGGTCTTTTCTGGGTCAAGCCAAACCGCACCACCAGCTGATTTACCAAATTTAGTACCATCGGCTTTTAGCATTAATGGAATAGTCAAACCAAAAGCCTGTCTGTCTGACCCCATTAATTTATGGATTAAATCAATTCCTGCTGTAATGTTGCCCCATTGATCGCTACCACCAATTTGCATTTGAACACCATAATTTTTATTTAATTGGTAAAAATCAATGGCCTGCAAAATTTGGTAAGAAAACTCGGTAAATGAAATACCATTTTCCAAGCGGCTGGCAACTACGTCTTTATTGATCATATTATTAACTTGGAAGTGCTTGCCGTATTCACGCAAGAATTCAATTAAACTTAATTTATCAAGCCACTCTGCGTTGTTAACAATTTGAAAGTTATCAGTTCCAAACAATTTCTCCATTTGATTTGTAAGAGCAAGTTCATTTTCGTGTAATTTTTCTGCACTAAGGAGTACTCTCTCTGACTTACGTCCAGAGGGGTCACCAATTGTTCCTGTGCCGCCACCTATAACAATTACAGGATGATATCCAGCCAGTTGAAATCTTTTTAAAATCATGAAGGGAATAAGATGCCCGATATGCAGTGAATCACCAGTAGGATCAGTTCCGCAATAAAGGGCTAAGTCATCGTGGTCTTGTAAGTATTTGGTCAGTCCTGCTTCATCAGTCTGCTGGTTAATCGCTCCACGCCATTTTAAGTCTGCTAAAATATCAAAGTTTGCCATCTTTTTTCCTCCAATAAAAAATCCCTAGATTCGTTTAAGAATCTAGGGACGACTAAATACTTTTTCAGCCGTGGTACCACCCACGTTCGCACTTCAATGACAAGTGCCTTAATTATGGTCTTTATGGGAACCACCCAACTTGTATTTCGCTACGCTTGACCTGTCTAGCTCACACTAACCGCTAGTTCTCTGAACGCTGAATCAAGCTGCTACTTAAATTTGTTATAAATGATAATACTCATTTTTTCTTAATAAGTCAATATAATTTTATTACTTATAAAAGCCTTTAATCTTTAGACCATAGGCCTTTCCAGCTGTCATGTCATATTGAACAGCCTCATAATCGGCTAGAATCTGTTGCTGCTTCTTAGTCAAATATTTTGGATCTATTACTTGTCCTTGCCGACCAATTAACTCGAAGCCTTTATCACCTTTAAAGTTAATAGTAATTGCCGGTAACTTCTTATGAACTTCTGTTAACAGAGCCTGGTAAGGAGTAACTTTCGAATCTGTCTGTTCCAGCATCATTGCAATAAAATCACTTGAGCTGACGAAATTATTAGCTTTACGTGGCAGTCTCTTTTTAGCACCATGTTGACGGGCATATTTATTTGAATAGATAAAGTAGCGCGTTGAGTGCATTTGTACCGGGTATTTAGCAGTATAACTTTGAGAAAGGATACTTGGATAGTGATCGCCGTAAAAGACCAAAGTAATTGGCTTTTTAATTTTATCAATCTGTTCGATAAACTGCTTGACTGCCTTGTCAGTATATTGCGTACCCTTTACGTAGGTAGCCATTTGATCACGTACTGCTGGAGAATTGAATAATTCCCCAGAAATCTTGCCCATATATTCGTTATTTGGATACCAATTATTATATGGCATATGATTTTGAATTGAAATCAAGTTAATGAACTGTCCGCCACCGCGGGAATTGATTTCTTTTAGACCATTAGCATAGGTAGTAAAGTCAGAGTTATAACCACTCTTACCCAATTTCTTCTGGTCAATAACCTTATATTTTGAACCAACAAAGATAAATTTATCAAATTTAAACCTATGATAATCTTCTTGTCTTGAGTAATAAGTACCAATAAATGGGTGGACAGCAGATTTGTAATCGAAGTTCATCCCTATTGTTGGGTAAAAATCATAGTTTGGAACCACTTGAACATATGGGGTCAAGGTGGATTTAAACATTCCCATGTTTAAACCAGTTAAAGTTTCCCATTCCATGTTAGCTGTTCCACCACCATAACCAGCACTGAGCATGTTGCCGTATGTTGAACGTGACTTCATTGACTGAATAAACTTAACTGGATTTGGAACATCACGGTCAAGCCTAAATGTAGGGAAAGTGCTTGGATCAACAAAACTTTCACTCAAATTAAAGACAATAGTTTGATCTTTAAGAGTATTTTTGCGTTTCTTATTTATCCTAGCAGCAACTTTTTCATATTTATTATTTAACTGCTTGATACTTGTTTCTGAATATCCCTCAGGCTGATCCATAATTTGCAAATCAATATAATTCAAGAAATTAAGTACAGGACCATTTACCTGAATATCACGTTCGGGATTACGGAACCTTTGTTTATTATCAAAACCGCGATTGATATGATAGATAACTCCGCCGTCATGGTTAAAGCGCAATGGTGTTACAAATAATAATAAGCTTAAAAGTGCCCAAATACCACGTCTCTTCCATGATCCACGCTTTTTAACAGGGAATTTTATCTCTAAGAAAATATCAAGAGCAATAACTACAACGAGTGCAACTAAAATCACAATGACAGTAGTCTTACCGATCATTGGTATTAATGTTTTCCAATTAACAATTTCACTAAGTTCAGTTGGATAAATTGGCTCTCCACGTAAAATCAGCTTAATCTTATTAGCAACAGCCCAGCCAATCGCAATCAAACTGACTAAAATGTTTGAAGTCCAGTATCGTGTAGTTACAAAATAAAAGACGGAGAATAACGCATCAAGAAAGATAGTTGTCAAAATCATGGCAAAGAATTTAGTGCCTAGAAGATAAACTATCGCATTAATTGTAGAAGCTGTACTTATTTGAATTCGTAAGTTATCAGATTCAATTAGGAAAGAACCAAAACTTAGAATGTAGAACCAGGCCCAAGTAAGCAAATTTACTCTATTAGTAACTATAAACTTGGTAAAGATTGCCCATACTTTTTCACATATCTTAGCTAAATTAGGTTCGTTATCTAAATAATTAATTATTTTTGCAAACGGATTGATTTGAAACAAATAGCGATCAAGTAACTGATACCAAACAATCACAATTAATAGCATAATAACAAGCATAATCAACTTGTTAACTATTGAGGAGTCAGTGAACTGAAATGCTCTCATAAACCTCGGAGAAATGGGTGCATCCATGATCATGATTACCGGGATAAAATAGCGCATTTGCTTTTTATTAAAAGTCATAATAACTTTTTTGAATAATAAGAAAACCGCTACTACCAGTAAAAACATGAACGGAGATGAAGGATTGTTTAAGAACTCCCTGTTCCAGTCACCACCCCCGTTGCCAGAAATAATTTGTGACCAGTAAACAGCATCGAACCCAGAAACACCGATTATCACAATGAAGAAAGAAAGAAAACCGCTAATTAAAGATAAAGTTAACAATTTTTTGCCAATGTGGATATTAGCTAAAAACATGCCCCAGGCAAAAAATAAAACCAAGTAAAGACCATATAGCGAATATTGAAATGACAGGTTGCCGGCACTTAGGGCAAAGCCGAGTAAAGTTAATAAACTCAAAACCAGGAGGTTTTGCTTATTTGTCAATTTATGCAAAAAGTCATACAAATGTGGTTGAATCAACAAACAGAAAATCAAACCAGAAAACAAAACAGATGTACTGGTGATGATCGGAAACAACATGCCCCATACACGCCACATATTAAAGCGGGCAGGAACTATAAAGAAAAATAAAATGTAATAGACAATCAAAGTAGCGCTGGCTAACAACCAGTATTTAAAACTTTCGCTAACACTTTGTTTTTTCTTACTATAAACAGCACCAAATATCATGGGAATAAGCATTAAAGTCGCATTATGCAACATATTTGGCATAAAACGGACAAATGAAAAATGTGCTCTGGCAGCAATTCCCTTCAAGTTGAACATTTGGATCAGCATGAACAGAGTTGCTACCAGAAGACAGATTATCTGGATGGCTTTTAAAGATTTTTTATTTTTATTCATATTTCTAGTTATTTTCCTCACTAAAAATGATGCTATTAATTATCACGCTTAATACCCAACTTTTTCTTAATTGAGTATAAAACATCAACCTTTTTTCCTTTTCCGGCAAAAAAGTCACGAAGATCATATCTAAATTTATAGACCATAACCAACGTCATAATCAATAATACGATTCCGGCTTCCTTAGTTGTTAAAAATTCATATAAACTGAACAATATTATAAAAATTATTGGTGGAACCGTCAAATTTTGTAAAATTATCAACAGGAAAAAAGCAATTAACAATGTAACTGCAGCTACTGGTGTTTCATATAGTGCTGCTACTATAACAGCGACCGTTACACCTTTACCACCATGGAAATGTTCCCAAAAAGGAAAACAGTGACCTAGCATTAATCCCAAGCCTGCATATAACAAAGCAATACTGTCTGAGAAAAAACAGTGTACTATTAAAAGACAAATGAGAGTTTTTAGTATATCGCCAATACAAGTTAATATACCCCATTTTTTCCCAAACACGGCTCCGACATTTGCAGTTCCCGGATTACCTGATCCCACCTTTGTAGGATCTTGATGCAAAGCAAAACGACAAATCAACACGGCAGTGAGTAGACAACCAAACCCATATCCAATAATGATTGACCACAAGCGCATTATCAATAGTCACCTTCTTCCTGGTAACTTTGATCTTGATAATCTTCATATATATGATATTCTTGGCTATCAGGGTTTTTAAAACTGAAGCCATCAATTTTATTACGCTTATTCTGATAAGTTTCATTATTATTTACAGGTGCTTCGGGTAAACCAAGTTCTGCTCGCAGGTAATCTGATACTCGTTGTAATTCTTTAGTAGATTGCACCTGATAAGAAGAACCATCTATTGTAGCATTGTGTCCATGAAGATAATCATTTTTTACGTTTTTAGTAGAATCACGATAATTGAAGGCAATCTGACGCAATGCATCAAAGGGTAAATTGGTTTTAAGATTTCCAGAAACTGACGATAATACTGAATCCAAGCGAGTTAAAGTATTAATTGAAACTGCCTTTTTTATAATAGTAGTAATCACTTGGCGCTGACGCTTTTGACGACCATAATCACCTTCTGGATCATCATAACGCATTCGTGAATATGCCAAAGCACCACCGCCACCCATGTGAGTAAGCTGATTTTTCTTAAAAATATACCCACCATACTCAAAGCTCAGAGTAGGCCTGATATTAATACCGCCAACATAGCGGATGAGACGCATAATGCCCTTCATATTTACCAAAACATAATATTTAATTGGTACATTTACTAATTTAGACACGCTTGCCATCGACATGGCAGCCCCACCAACAGGATAAGCGGCATTTATTTTTTCAACCTGAAACTGGTCAGCACCGACCATTTGAGCCATAGTGTCTCGTGGAACTGACATTAAGGTGTAGCGCTTCTTTTGGGGATTAACAACGGCAATAATAATGGTGTCAGTGTTGCCTTTCTTCTCTTTACGGTCAAGCGCTCCTGTATCGCTGCCCATTAGCAACACCGCAAATTTTTTCTTACCGTTGAACTCACCATTTTTAATCTGCACGCCGTTTTTAGCGTCATACGCATCGTCAACTGTATCTTTTGTACGAAAATAAATATATGCTGAATACACGCAGACTGCCAAGACAAAAAGTGCTATAAGACATGATAACCACGCCAAAATACGTCTTTTTTTATGGTAATCTTTTGCATGTAATTCAACTCGACTTTTATTCGGATGATTATCGTTGTGATCCATAACTTTTTATTTACCCAAATTTTAATTACAATGAGTACATTATAGCAAAAAAAACAAGCCATTGCCGGTTTGTCTATTTTATCTTATTAAAATCATTAATTATTTAACTCAAGACTATGCTTAATCTCAGATCCTCATCACTATCGCTAGCCAGCGTAGCTGCATTATAAGCAGCACTAATCTGATTGCTCTCAGCCGTTAACGTAAAATTAGGGGAAGCTACGGTTAAATTAGTTTTATCTTTATTTAATACGATTTCGTTAGCATTAGTATTTACTTCCCATCCTGAAAAAACTGGTATCACGAATTTCAGCGAAAACGGCATATCTTTATGAGAATTATTTTTCAAGTAAAATTTAATATCAATTCCACTTCCCTCTAATGCGTACGTTAATATTGCTTCAAAGTGGAACGGAAACTTTTTATAACTAGAATTGTCGTCAATCAAAGCCAAACTAACACGTGAATCCCCCTTGTCTACAACTGTCCACGGCAGGATATCTGCTAGATTTTCCTCCTGTTCGGCTCCTCTAAAAATAACTTCTAATGCTTTTTGCGTAGCAACATCTTTAAAATAATCAATTTGACTATTTTGGGCAACAAAGTTAACCACTTTAGCACCCTTTTCAGAAACAGCAACACGCAAAACAGAACTTTCAATTGTTTGCATAATTTACTCCCAAACTTTTTCTCTTTCAAAAATAGCACTCAAATAGTGCTATTGTCAATTTGAGCTCAAAACACAAGATTTTTTGCAATGCCTTCTTTTTATTCAATCAAATTATTGAATAAAAATTATACTTAAATTTTCAAAAAAAGATATAATACTGCGCTTTTCAGATAACATTTTAATCTAAAGGTTATTTTAAAGCATTTTTACTAAAAGAAGCTAAATTTATTAGCAAAATTTACTTAGATATATTATAATTAACTTGTTCCCGAGGATTATAAAAAAGTTTTTGGAACAAGTTAATAAAAAGGGCATCCCAATTGATTGGGATGCTTTTTTTTTATTATATTTCGTAATTAATGCGATCACGCGAAGCTTCGGTAAGGTCTGCAGAAACAGGTGCAACAAATGAGCCATCATCTGGTAATTCAATATCACTAACCTTGCTGGCCTTGGGCAATATTGACTTATTATAAAGACGACTGGCAAGGGTATCAGCGGCCATTTTCATTGACTCGCGCAAACCCTGTCCTTCAGTTATTCCACCTTTAACATCAGGGAAACTAATTACATAAATATCATTTTCCAGTGGCTTAAAAACAGCTGGATACGTCACAACTTTATGGTTCATCCTAGACCTCCTCATTTTGCTCTTTACTTCTACATAATATACCCAAATTGCCAAAAAGAAGAAATAATTATTAAAAAATTATTTTTTAAAATAAAAAAGAGTTGTTTTTTATAATTTTCAACACTTTTTTATATTTAATTATTTATTATTTTTAAATAGTCTCCATCCACTCAGTATAACCGTAATCAAACAAATTACCATTGAAATAATAAAAACAACATGCATGCCATAAATAAAAATCTCGGGTTGTTTAGGCAGGTAAGCGGTAACTCTTGCTCCCTTTGCTTTGCTCATCGCAGCAAATAAAACCGTAGTAGCACTTGATATACCAATGACCATTCCTAGATTACGAGAAAGTGAATTAATACTGCCTGCAATGCCTAAATCTTTTTGTTCGACTGAGCTCATAACTAAAGAATTATTTGGGGAACTGAATATGCCACTGCCTAACCCCATAATTGCGATACTAATTATGAATAACCACATGGATGAATTCAAATTGCATAACGTATAACCAATCTGACTGATTAGCAATAACACAAGACCAATAAAAGTAATCAATTTAGGACCGATTTTATCAGATATAGAACCAGCAACCGGGGCAGCAAAAAGTTGAACTACTGGTAGTATCATTAAAATTAAACCGGTTTTCCCTGGTAACAAGTGACGGGCATTTTCCAAATAAAAAGGAGTGACCACATTAAAGAAAAAGTTAGTTATAAAAATTAATAATGCACAAAGCAGACTAACTGAAAAATCTGGATTTTTAAATAATTTAAATTGCAATAATGGATTTGTCACATGATTTTCAACGTAAACAAACCAGATAAAACTGACCAGACCCACTAGCAACATAAGTAAAACGGGTAAAGAACTAAAGCCAAGCTGTTGTCCTAAAAAGATACCTCCAAACAATGTAATCATGCCTAAAGCAAAGCTAAAAGAGCCGGCTTTATCTAAAGCAGATTTAGTAAAAGTAATATCCTTGGGTAAAAATATAGCCCCAATTATTGCAGCTATAAGACCAACAGGAACATTTAGCCAAAAAATATAAGACCATGAAAGGTGACTTAAAATTAAGCCACCAAGTCCAGGACCTGCAATTGAACCCAGAGCAACAAAAGATCCGATTGTACCTAATGCCTTTCCTCTTTCAGTAGCCGGAAAAATTTCAGTAATGATACCATTATTAGTAGCCATAGTCATGGCAGCACCAAAAGCCTGCAGTGCCCTGGCCAGCAATAAAAATATTAAATTAATTCTAATTCCTGATAAAAGCGAACCGGCAATAAAGAATATAGCTCCCAAGCGAAAAACCTTTATTTTGCCGTAAGTGTCACTTAATTTGCCAAAAAATAAAATAAAGCTGCAAACTACAATCAAATATAGTGAAACTACCCATTCAGATTGACTCATCGGGATATGTAAGTCTTTACTGATCACTGGCAAAGCAATATTAACAATCGTACCGTCCAGGGTTGACATAAATGTAAACAGACCCACAGCAACTAATATCCACCAGCGATTTTTTTGTACCTTTTGATTAGATTGATAGCTTAATGTTTGTGCCATTTTAATATACTCTCCATTTCAAAATTAGTTAGGTACCTTAATAGATTGAATTATACACCTTTTTTTCTATCTGCCAAGTATAAAAGCGACCACATATTTATGTAGTCGCTTTTTCTAATTAGCAGGTGAATATTATGTAATTAATCTAAATTGATAAAAGTAATTTACGAACTTCTTGTAGACTATGAGCATTTAACAGATGCTTAACATTATCCGGATTTCTAACTATATCAACTAATTGTTCCAGCATTATTTTTCCTCTTTCCAGATGTAATCGTTCTCAACGAATATTCAAGCACGACAACAGAATAAGCAAAAGTCAAGGTTATCTATTATTTCTGGTGCAATCAGTTAACTAGAGATTTTGACAACAAAAAAGCACATCTTTTAGAATGTGCTTTTTACTTTTGATTTAGCTTTTCTTTCTTTAAATAAAATATTGTTACCTTTAAGCAAAAACGCAGTACAAAAATATTAATTACATTTTTAAATGAGGCAGCTATTTATATTAATGATAAGTCCAGCAAAAGCAATAATTTGTAATATCATTATCAAAAGGCTAATTATTTATTTTTTAACTTTATTTCTTCTTTTTGGTAAACAAAGCGATTTGTATTAAAATTAAACTATCATAGACGCGAAAGAAGCACGAAACATGAGGATTAATAATTTTTAATTTTTTTGAGAAATACCACTTAATAAATTTATTTACAGAAAGAGAAATAAATGATTGAAAATACTCCACGTAAAACAAAAGCATTTATTGCTGGAGCCAATTTAAATGATCCTAATTTTGACTACTACATGAGTGAACTGGCTAACCTTACAGAAGCTGCAAACATGGAGGTTGTTGGACAAGCTCGACAAAATGAGGAACATATAATAGCTGGCACTTATTTTGGCTTAGGAAAAATCAATGAAATTAAGGATATGGCACATGGTTTAAAAGCAAAAGTTCTAGTACTTAATGATGAATTGACGCCAGTTCAAATTCGGAACTTAGAGAAATTAACTAAATTACGAGTAATTGATCGTACCGAACTAATTTTAGAAATATTTTCAAGTAGAGCACGCACTAAGCAAGCAAAACTGCAGGTTCAACTGGCACGCTTGCAGTATGAATTGCCACGATTGCACCCATCAGAAAATACCTTAGACCAGCAACGCGGTAATGGTGGCTCAACTGGCGGCGGCTTTGCCAACCGTGGTGCTGGTGAATCCAAACTGGAATTGAACCGGCGCACTATTGGTAGACAAATTTCTATTATAAAAAGGGAATTGCAAGCAATTGATAAGCAGGAACAAATCAAAGCCAAAAGGCGTAATCAAAACCATATTCCAAAAGTAGCACTTGTTGGTTATACCAATGCCGGCAAATCAACCACAATGAATGGACTGCTAAAAGAATTTTCTAAACATAGCGATAAACAAGTTTTTGTGAAAAATATGTTATTTGCCACATTAGATACAAACGTACGCAGAATAGACTTAGAAAATAATTTTAGTTTTATTCTTTCAGACACAGTTGGTTTTATTTCTAAATTACCTCATAATTTGATTGAATCTTTTAAAGCTACTTTGCAAGAAGTTAAAGATGCCGACTTATTAATAAACGTTGTTGATGCTTCAGATCCTAACATGATCCAGATGATTCGCACCACACAAAATGTGCTCAATGAAATTGGTGTCAAAAACACCCCAATAATAACTGCCTATAACAAGGCTGACAAGTCGGAACGTAATTATCCCCAAATTGAAGGCAGCGGCATTTTATATTCCGCAGTTGACACTAAATCTATTGAAACCCTCGCTGATTTAATAACAAAGCGAATTTTTACCAATTATAAAAAAATAAATTTGTTATTGCCTTTATCCGCAGGAAAAATTTTATCCTATTTACACGAAAATGCCCAAGTATTAACAGAGAGATATCAAAATGATGGTGTTCATATTGCTGTGAGGCTCTCACCTAGAGAACAAGCACATTTTGCCAGTTATATTGTCTAAACTAAAATAAATGATAGAAAACTAACACTAATAAAAAAGATTCTCACTTCGATATGAGAATCTTTTATTTTAATATAAATTGATTTTCGAAAATCATATTGAAATCAATTTAATCATAAACTTTGCTTGTAAATTAGAGAAGAACACGTTTTGCTACACAAGGATAAAAATATGAGCTGATTGTTTGTAATACAACCCCTTGTTCCGGTGTTGCAGCACTGACATACTGATTATTTCCAACATAAATGCCAACATGATAAGGCGCCTCTGTCGAACCCCAATATAATAAATCTCCGGGTTGTAATTGATTCATTGACACCGTTTGCCCAACCTTCACTTGATCAGTCGTTACACGAGGTAATTTCACACCACCAACTTGATTATAAACATATTGCACCAGACCAGAGCAATCATAGCTATCTGGTCCATTGCCACCCCAGACATAACTTTTGCCTAATTGACTTTCAGCTAAATTGACTACAGCCTGTGCTCGTCTTGAAGTATCGCTTGAAGAATTATTAGAAACAGTTTTATTACCTAAATTAATTGGATTTACGGTAGTTTTATTACTCTTCTTTTTAATAACATTATTTAAACTAGGAACAACTACTTTTTGTTTTTGAACCTTTTGCTTTTTTGGTACTTTTAATGCCTTTTTAGGCTTTATTTTTTTATTTTTCTTTTTTGTGGCAACAGATTTTACTTGTTCACGAGCAGTTTTAGCATCAGATTTTTCTTCTAGATCTTCAGTATAGCGAGCTTCAATCCACTCACTGTCACCAATCATATACCATAGCTTACCTTTGCGGTCCACTGCAGTTTTAGCAACATTCCACTTACTTTTATTTTTAGCACGAAAACTTATTAGTTGTCCTCCCTCAAAATTAGTCCATATCTTGACATCTTTATTTGGTAAACAACTAATTTGAATCCTCTTGACTGGGACTTTTAATGTAGCAGCATCCACAGCTTTCTGCGGTGAAGCCACACCAATTCCGGTTAGAGTCAATGCCGCGGCAAGACCCATTTTCCAAAAATTACGCTTCATCAAATCAGTTCTCCTTCAATAGCTTAATGTGATCAAAAATTAGTATTCAATTTTATTTTAAACGCTTCAGATTTTTAATCAAGTTACACCAATCAATTAGCAATAAAAAAACACTTAGAAGATTTTCTAAGTGTTTTAAATTTCAAACTTATTCTTATTCAAGAACACGTTTTGCAACTGATGGATAGAAATATGAACTTAAATTTTCTTTTACAACCCCTTGAGCTGGAGTAGCAGCATGTACATATTGATTGTCACCAACATAGATACCTACATGATATGGAGCTGTTGATGAACCCCAAAATAGAAGGTCACCGGGCTTTAAATTTTGCATTGAAACTTTCTTGCCCTGCTTAACTTGTGAATAAGTTGTGCGACTCAAGTTTACTCCGGTAGCTTTGCTGTAAACATATTGAGCTAAACCTGAACAATCAAAACCTTGAGGACCGTTTCCGCCCCACGCGTATGATTTTCCAACTTCAGCATTTGCCAAATCAACAACTTTTTCTGCCTGTTTTACACTTTTCTTCTTGATAGTTCTAGCTTGAACTTTTGCTATTTTGACTCCCGGCTTGACAGTATAACGAGCTTGAATCCATTGATTTTCACCAATCTGATACCAAGTATTTCCCTTTTTATCGATTGCACTGCTTAAAATGCTCACTGTTTTACCGTGCTTAATTCTTTTACCAGTAAAAGTAGGATTTTCATAATTATCCCATACATTAATGCCATATCCAGGAACATAATTGATTTTTAGCTTGTTTGTAGAAGCCTTAACATTAGTAGCCGCAGAGCTAGTATTTACTGCGTTTGCAATACCAAATCCAGTAATAGTCAAAGCAGCTGCAGTAGTAAATTTAACTAAATTACTTTTAACTTTCAAAATCAAAATCCCCCCGTATTCGCATCAAATTTTTTAAAAATTAAGTTCTATTTCTATGTTACAAAATCAATTTTACTCGCATATTGTTACAATAAGGTTACAATAATAATACCAGTAAGTAAAAAAAGCCCTTTCAACTTCACTATACCTGAAAGAGCATATCTGCAAATTTATAATTTTTAAAATATAGAACTAGAGTTTAATTAATCTAAGATACGTTTAGCAGCGGAGGGATAGAAATAGGCACTAAGTGATTGTTTTAAAACACCTTGACTTGGGGTAGCTGCATGAACAAATTGGTTATCTCCAACATAAATGCCAACATGATAAGGGGCAACGGAAGAACCCCAGAAAAGCAAATCGCCTTTCTTTAATTTTTTTAATGAAACTTTTTTACCCTGAGTTACTTGAGAATAAGTGGTTCTTGGTAAAGTTTTATCCCCAGCTTTTTTATACACATATTGTACTAAGCCGGAACAATCAAAAGAGTAAGGACCTGTAGCACCGTACACATAGCCTTTACCTACCTGTTTTTTGGCTAACTTAGCTACAGCTGTCCGTTTCTTAGTTACACTACTGGCACTGACATCATTTGCAGTGGTAGCACTAACTACAGTTACACTAGTTGTACTAGTGAAAAACAAAGCAATGAAAGTTATTAACTTAACTAATCTCTTTGAGTGTCCGTGTTTCAAAATTAAACTCTTTTCTAGTTCATAAGCAAAGCTTTTTAATTCCAACAAATGATAATTGGAAATCATTCGCCCTATTTCTCCGACATTTTCTATAATACTCATTTAATGTTACACATTTGTTTCAAACGAGCTACAAAACGTTAAGAATTTTATTTTGAAACGGATATTTTTTTACAAAAGTAATTTAATTAGTTCGGCAAGTTTCTAAGACTTGTAACAATGGTAAAGAGTTCTTTTTCAGTCTGCTGCCAGTTGTCATTGATTAATATGTGAGCGTCTTTTTTTAAGTTATCAGGCAGCACATTTAGCTCGCTGCCACTTAATCGTTCTTTAATTTTATGCGGTTCATCACCTCTTTTTAATAAACGCTCAGCAAGCATCTCTTTTGAGCTGGTAGTAATATATAAAAAATAAACTTTCTTATTGATTGCAGCTAAATATGAAGCAGCACCCTTAATATCAACAATCAAGGATACTATATCGTGGTTCAGCCAGGCTTTCTCTAATGCTTCTCTGCTCGAACCATATTGATATGAGCCATATTTAACGTGCTCAAAAAAATGCAGTTTTTTAAAACTGTCGTTAGTTTCAAAATGATAAGATCCCTCTGGGCTTTCTCCTGGTCTAATTGGCCTGGTAGTATGAGTCAAGACTCTGGGAATATCAAACTTATTTGCTAAGTATTCTGAAACAGTAGTTTTGCCTGCACCACTGGGGCCAGCAATTAAAATTAATTTTTGCAAAATCCAGGCTTCCTTTACTTGAAAACAATTCGCTTTTATAATAATATCTTTCTATTATAATGAAACATGGGTAAGAGAGGAAGTAAAACTTATTATGAAAAAAGCAGATGTGAAAGCAGATGACATTCTTAGCGCTAAATCTGAAGAAGAACTGACCAAACCTTTTTTAGGTAAAGTAGAAAAAATTTACGAAAATTCTGCCCTGCTAAAAATCATTGATTATGATCCTACTGACAGAACTGCGGTAAGTGATCTTAATCAAAAGATTGTAGTGAATTTCAAAAACTTGAAAAGCATTCCTAAAAAGAAGATCAAAGAAATTCAAGCATTGGCAAAAAGTGACGTCAAAGTAGAAAAAATCAAAAAGACTGATAAAAGAAAAGATTAATAACTATTTTTTAATTAAGAAACAGTGAATTAGGTTCACTGCTCTTTTTTTTTGCCTCATTTTTGCCTAAAATTAAACCATGTAAATATTTATGTTATGGAGAAAAAAGTGAAAGAAAAAGCAAGAACTGTCTTATTTTGGTTCATTTTAATACAGCCGTTTTTAGATTTATATTGGTTTTATCATGGCACTCTGGCTAATATTTTACCATTTACTTTGCCCACAATTATCCGTATTTTAGCTGTGGCTGCATTAGTTTGTCTTTACTTTAGCTCGAAAAATTCCTGGCAGAAACTATCACAGGAAAAATTGCTACTATTCTATATTGTTCTTTTAGCCATCTATTCAGCATTCCATTTAGTACATGTGCAACACTTCACCAGTGTTAATCCGAATAATTACGGCTATACTGCCAGTGGAGAAATCTTTTATTTGATTAGAATGATACTGCCTTTAACAGTTCTTTATTTGACTAATGAATTAGACTTTGATCAAAAACAATTGCAACTTGTAATTGAGGGTATTTCAGGACTTTTTTCAGGCACTATAGTTCTTTCCAACCTTTTTGTCGTATCCCTTAAATCATATGAAACGGGAACCATCAGCGCCAACATTTTTGAATGGTTCTTTAATCCTAATATTGGTTATTCCCATATGGCTTCTAAAGGTTTCTTCAACTTTACTAATATGATCTCGGCAGTCTTGTTTATGCTGCTGCCACTTATGCTGTATTACCTTTTTACTTCATTTAGCTGGCATACGGTTTTGCTAAATGTTGTGCAGGCTCTGGCAATGATTGAGATTGGTACTAAAGTAGCAGCAATTGGCCTAATTGGCGGCATAATAATTTGCCTTATCCTGTTTGGTCTACATAAATATCTAATTAAAGATGTGAAAAAAGGTGGTAAGGCATTTTTAGTTGCAGTCCTAATTGAAGTAGGAACTCTCGTAATTTTGCCTTTTGGCCCTGCAATTCAGCGTTACAATTATGAAATTTATTTAGCTAAACAATCTGACCACGACTTAACTGATGAAAAAAAGGAGCTGGCTGCGGGCTTACAAAAATATCCCAGTGGCGAAAAAAGAGCTGAATTTTTACGTTACTTCATTAAGAAAAATTATCAGGAATATGCTCTTAATCACAAGTTTGTTTTCAAAAGTTATCCGTATCAGTATGATCCTGAATTTTGGCTCAAAATTATGAATGAACCGGGTCAAGCGCGAATGGAAAACCGCCATATTGAAAAGGCAATGCTTGATCAAGTAGTCAAAACCAATAACAACAAGTTAGACAAATTTTTGGGTATTTCGTATATTCGAGAAAACAACATCTTTAATTTAGAGCGTGATTTTACTGCTCAAATATATTCTTTAGGCTGGCTCGGAATGCTCCTGTTTGTCGGACCATATTTGGCAGTTTTATTTTATGGAGCATACAGGTGGCTAAGATATAAGTCAGCACGCACTTATTTAGTCAGTTCTTTAATTGTTTCCAGCAGCTTCATTTTACTCGCCGCTTTTTCCTCTGGTAATGTAGTCGACTTCTTGACAGCCAGCTTTATTCTCGCTTTTGTCGAAGGAAATCTCCTGGTTCAAGTTCGTAAAAAGGAAACTATACGGAATTTTAATTAATGCGAAATTGCAAATTCATCATAAGATTCAATTTTAATTAAGGGACTAATGTTGCTATCAAACTTCGTCCCTTTATTTTTTCATTTGTGAAATTTTTGACCATTAGAAAAACCCCGAAATTGCACAAATTCGGGGCTTAAACTAAGTTAGTTGCTTAAATTTTATTTTTTATTCATTGTATCTGCTAATTCTTTAAACCATAAAGCACTCCTTTTAACATATCTTTTCTGCGTCTCAAAGTCTACATAAAATAAGCCATAACGCTTATTATAGCCATTAGCCCAAGAAAATTGATCTTGCAATGACCATACAAAGTAGCCTTGAACATTCACACCCTCACGGCGCGCCTTCAAGAGGGCTGCGACGTGTTGATCAATAAAATCAATTCTGGGAGTGTCATCAATAATCTTATCTGGGCTGACAAATTTATCCTTATAGCCTAAACCATTTTCAGTAACATAAATTGTTTTGCAGTTAGGATAATCACGACTAATACGCTTTAATGTGTCATAGAGACCCTGTGGGAAAATATTCCAGTCCCAGTCAGTTGTTGGGACTCCCGGCTTTTTAACAGTTTCTCCTACTCCTTTAAACTTAAAAGAAGAAGTGCCCTTGTCACCTGTACCATTAAAGTGATTCTCACTTTCACCATGATATGCCTTAATAAACTGATTTTGATAATAATTCAAACCAAAAATATCGTTTTGCTTTGCTGCCTTAGCCAGAATGTCCAAGTCACCGTCTTGAATATCTAAATGCGCGTTATTTAAACGCAATATTTCATTAATTGATGCCATGGTATCATCTGAATAATAGCCTAAGAATGTCCCATCAAGCAAAAATTTGTTCAAAAATGCATCTTGCAACTTAGCGGCATGTTCATCTGCAGCACTTGTAGATATTGGATAAACCGGCTGAATTACATGAATCAAGCCAATTCTTCCTGGTAGACCCATTTCCTTATATAAATTAACTACTCTTGCATGCGCCAATAATTCATTATGTTCAGCTTGAATAGCACTGGTAACATCAAAATGATGATTTGGTGGAAAAGTACCGGCAATGTACTGTGAATATGCTAAAGAAATCAGCTCATTAATGGTAAACCAATTTTTTACTTCTTTAAATTCACTAAAACAAAATTTGGCATAATCAACAAAATAGTCAATATTCTTACGGTTTAACCAATCACCGTTGTCAAACAGCGTTTTGGGACTATCAAAGTGATGCAAGCTAACATATGGCTCAATACCATTATCCAAACATTCCTTAAATAGTTTGTGATAATAATCTACGCCACTTTGATTAACTTGACCGTGACCTTCAGGAAAAATCCTGGTTGAGGCAATTGAAACGCGAATTGCATTTAAACCGTATTTTTTGGCAAGTCCAATATCTTCAGGATAGCGATTGTAAAAGTCGCTAGCAGGATCTGGTGAAAACCTGCCCTGTTTTTTAAGGTAATCATCCCACATCGTTTTGCCTTTACCGTCAACTGTAGTGCTACCTTCGACTTGATAAGCGGCAGTGGCGCCACCCCACACGAAATCATGAGGCAATTTTTGTACTCTATTTAATAAAGTCATTTTATTCTCCTTTATTCTGAAATATTAGCAATTATCAGATCTAGACATTTATCAGCATGTTGTGTCATATCAATATATTGCTTCCCGGTAGTCGTAATCATCTTAGCGTTATTCTTATCGCATTCCTTTTTCAGTTCATCTTTCATTGCATTCATTTGCGGTGCCAAAATAACGATATCCATTCCTGAAAGCAAGTCATGGTGAGCACCAAATGAAGTGGCCGCTACTGCTAATGGAAGATCGTTTTCAGCAGCTAGCTTGTTTAACGCTTTTGCTAAAATACCACTGGTACCACCACCAGCACAAAGAACCAAAACATTTAGGTTCTTGCCATCTTTTGTTTTTGCTAAAGGAATCTTGCTTGCGCTTGCAACATTATTTTCTGGTCCTGAACTACTTGAATTATCTGTTTCCGCATTATTAGCATTAGTTTCATTAGCCTCAGTGCTTGCGCCAGCATTTTCTTTTACTGCTTCTTCGGCACATTTTTGGATGTCATAAGCTTTAAAGAACGGGTAGTACATTACAACATCTACAACTAAAAGCAAAATTGCTAAAATAATTGAACCAATCGAGAACCCTGTACCCATTATTAATCCAAGTGTTCCTGGAGTAGTCCAAGGAAGGTTATAGATAAAACCAGGCATGTGGAAGAAATCAACAAATATCTTGAAAAGCCACACATTGGCAATTGGTGTCAAAATGAAGGGGATAAAGAAGACCGGATTCAAAATTAATGGTGCTCCAAATAAAATCGGTTCATTAACCCCGAATAGTACTGGAATTGAAGCAGCTCGACCAACCGCTTTTAATTCCTTTGACTTAGACATGAAAGCAAACATTAATGTAATGACTAAAGTAGCACCAGTACCGCCTAAAGTAGCAACAAAGTATTGCGTACCTTGAGCTAAAATTCTGTTTGCGCCAGCAATATTACCAGCTTTCCAAGCCGACAAGTTTAATTCAACATTGCTTAAATAAATAGCAGTGACTGCCGGCTCAACAATTGATGGTCCCTGAATTCCGATGAACCAGAAGAATGCCATCGCACCATATACTATGGCCAGACCAAAATACCCGTCTGCTGCGGTAAATAAAGGTGATAAAACCTGAATGATCCAAGCAGCTAGGTTGGTTCCAGTCATAGCTCTAAAAGCTAACGAAAAAATCCAGAAGAAAAATGTACTTATTGCAAAAGGAATAATATTTTTAAAAGCTCCTGCAATATTTTGAGGTACTGCATCTGGTAATTTAATTGTGATGTTATGCTTAAAACATTGATAGTAGACGTTAGGCACTATAAATGCTACTAAGAAAGCACAAATTAAGCCTTTAGTACCAATCATTGCAACTGCAAAATACAGATTATTCATTTTATCAGTTAAAGTGTCAACAGCAACTAAGACAAAAGAAACCTGAGCAGTAAACTGCACACCTACTGTTGGAATCTGGTCTGTTTTGGGCAAGTCTAGATTAAATGAATCAGTTAAAGCCTTAGCAACCGATGAAGAAGCCATCAAGGCTAAAACGCCCATTGACATGTTGTAAAACATGTTTAGAGCATTAGCCACTTTAGTGGGCCAGGCAAAGTGCCAAATTAAAGGCACATTTGCTATTAATAAAAAGATACTTGAAAAGATAATGATTGGCATTAAAGCTATAAAGCCATCTCTTACCGCACGCAAATATTTATTGGCAGCGACTTTTTGAAAAAACGGCTGCGCTTTTTCTATTTGCCTAATTACAGCATTCATTTTTAAACCTCTTTCTTAACTACTTATTTTTTAGTTCATTCAATTCCTTTAAAGCGGAATTATACTTTTCATACAAATCAATAAAATACTTTGCTTCATCTCTTAGCAGCATTGTAGTCATTAATGTATCTTGCCCGTGAGACATAATGAATGTAGTCTCCATTTCTTCACCACTGGCTTCTTTACTCATTAATTTTGTTTGTGCATTATGAGCATCATTTAGTGAACTATCTGCACTTTTGACCAATTCTCTGGCTTTATCGTAGTTGCCACCTCTAGCTTCATCTAAAGCATTGATTAGCGCAGTCTTGGCGTCACCTGCATAAGCAACTATTTCAAAACCGGCCATTGAAATTTCTTCTTTGGTTACCATATTTTTACTCCTTTTCTTCTTGTCCTAATATTTGATGAACATGAATGATAAAATACACTCTTTCTGCATCAGAAGGATGAAAATCAAATTCATCGCTTAACGCCTGAAAGATTTCCTGAGTTATTTGATACGAACGTGGATAAGCTTTGATCATGTCACATTCAATCTTTTTATCAATAGATTCATCTTTTTCTGGTGGGCGCCAAAGCCTTTTAGCCAGATACTGCAAATGAATCAGAAACCGCCTGAAACTATCCCGATTTTTACCGTTTTGATAAACATTATTGTTGTCTAGCACATTGAGTACCACGTTAATTAATTTGGAGGTGTCAAAAATATATTTTGATTTGCCTTCATGCTTTGCAATGCCATTAGGAATCTTGCTGTTGATAAAATGAAGGGCTATACTTTTAACCTCAGAATTTGGAAACTCAACGCCTAACTTGCTGTTAATAATTCCAAGTGCTTCTTTTGCTATTTGATATTCTTTAGGATACTTTGCGCTTAAATCTGGGATCTCATTTTCTTGGTACCTTCCTGCCAAAAGCAATTTATAAGCTCCATTTATATGTTCACTTAATGTTAAATAAATCGAATCATATACTTGGAAATGATAATTTATTCTTGCATTTTCAATAACTGCAAAAACTGCTGAAATTATGTCTGCCGGAATATTATGAAACAAGTAATCAAGCGATTCTTTATCCTTCTTATTATCTAAATAAAAAATCTTCTGAATTTTACTAGAATCAACATGTCTATTTTTTCCTTGTTCAAATCCCACTCCCTTACCGAAAACAATTGCTTCTTGTCCTTTCCCAACATCAACTAAAATGCTGTTATTATTAAAAATTTTTTTAAGGCGCATATCTTTGTTCCTTTTTTACGAAAAAAAAAAGAGACTACTAGCAATAGCCGATGAATAATATAAAATTCACCAGTTTTACTAGTAGTCTCGCCTAATTTGATAGTAACAATCTACTTAAACTTTCAATGTAAATAAAGCATAGCACACTTTTGAAATTATGCAAACGCTTTATTTAAATTAATTTTATTTTTCTTTGATAAATGATGAATCTGGAATTCTAATTAAATAGTAGCGCGTTGCGTTGTGTCCAGCATGCATTCCGATGCCATTCTGCCACACCTTTTTATAATCAGCCGTATAAATTGCAACATAAGCACGTTGATACTTACGGTCCATTTTCTGTAGTTCTTTTTTATCATACGGAATTTTTGCGGCATTAAGATCTAAGGGGCTTTTGCCATATGCAACAGTAGCAAAATTGCTGGATACTTTGATTTTCTTACCTGGTCTATAGTAGGTAAAAGTCTGAGTACTAATCCTTTTCTTTTTCGAATTAATCGTAACGTAACTTGAATTACCTTCCCCAGTGTTCATGACAATAGGCTCGTAAGTAATATGCGACGTGATTTTACTTGTATCTTCAAGGTCAGGATTGTCCAGCATAGTTTTGTTAAACAACCATACAATACCTACTATTAAAGCAACTACTTCAATAATATCGATTAAAAAATTTAGCCAGCTAAACTGCCTGTGCTTCTTGATAATCATAGTAATTCGGCGTTTGCGAATATTTTGCACAACAAAAACTAAATAAAGAATAACAATTACCCATAACAAAACTCCAAGTAGATTCCAGCTAACCATAACGGACCTCCTGCTTCTTTTTCCATTATATTGTAAAAAGTATCTTTTGAATAGCTGAGCTTAAAAATAGTATTATTAACGCAACAATTAAAAAACTTTTACCTGTTAAAAATTGAGTATTTTTATTTAGTCTTTTTAGTAGTAGTTTTCTTAGTTTTTGCAGTATTTTTAGTGGCAGGCTTTTTTTTGGCCGAAGCTGAAGGCTTTTGATATTCACGGATCTGCTTAATTTTTTCCTGCATTGCATCTGACAGTCTATCTACAATTTCTGCTTGATCTTGTTCAATCTCTTCTTCTGTTGCTATCTGATCAATTCTAAACCCTGATGCATTCAAATATTCTGATTGTGTCTCAAAATATATAGCAACAGGATAATCTTTACCTTCTTCGAAGAAATTAGCAATCTTTTTGTAATTGCTATAAGGCAAATTAATGATATTGCTTTCCAAAGCAAAGACAACAGGCCTCTGTCCGCTTATTTCAAGTGCAACATGGCTTAATGAACTATGTTTAAGTGCTGCTCTGGTTTCCTTAACTAATTTAGTCGCCAGCTCATGCATTCTAGCTTTTGACTTGCTAATGTCTGCATATTTAACAGTTTCTAAGTCTTCAATATAATCTTGTTTTTCTATTTTTGCAGTTAAATCTTTTAAGCTTATTTTCAAATTAAAAACCCTTATCTAAATTTATTAATTTTTATCAGTCTTTTATACGATACTCAAATTTTTGTTTAAAAACAATTTTTTTATTTCTTTTAAAAATATTTTTTAAAAAACACTTTTGCTAGTCAAAGTTAATTTAAAATATCTAAAAACCGTTTTTATTCATAGAAAACCACTATTAAAGCAGAATTTTTGCTAATATTAAATAACACTTTGCTCTATAAAATTTTAAAAAAGCGTTTTTATAAAATATTATTTAAAAAACTTGGCCTTATCTACTTTACAAGCGTTTTCACATAGAGTAAATTTAACATGTAACTAAAAATTTTTCACTAAATTTTTTAACTGAAAGGTAGACGAATATGTCAGATAAAGTTTACACAGATTATTTCTATAATTCCGAAGATTTTGATAAAAATCACGAAATGGGATACAAGGATCTTCACATTCCTGAAGGTGTTGAAGCTCAACCTTTAATTGTTCCACCAGTATTAGAGCCTGATAAACAAGAAAACAATGATGTTTGGTACACAATTGAGTCCCAAGAAGGTGACTTCCAATTTTTGCCAGGTAAAAAGACTCATACTTGGGGCTACAACTTCCCAGTTCTTGGTAAAACTATGGTTTTGACCAGAGGTCAACACGTTCACGTAACTTTGAAGAACAGCTTGCCAGAATTAACTACATACCACTGGCATGGTATGGAAGTTCAAGGTCCTGGTAACGATGGTGCTTGCCACTCACCAGTTTATCCAGGTGAAGAAAAGCATATTGACTTTACTATTAAACAACCAGCTGCCTTGACATGGCTTCACGCTCACCCATGTCCATCAACTGCTATGCAAGTATGGATGGGGCTAGCAATGGGTGTCGTTATTACTGATGCAAATGAAGCTAAGTTGCCAATTCCTAAGACTTACGGCAAGGACGAGTTCCCAATTATTTTACAAGACCGTATTTTCCATGAAGATAATCAATTTGACTACAAGGCAGACTACAATGCAATGGGTATCTTCGGTGATACTCCAATTATCAACGGTGTCGTTCGTCCATACGTTGATGTTACTACCCAAAAAGTTCGTTTAATCTTCTTAGGTGGTTCCAACCGTCGTGAATGGCGTCTGCACTTTAGCGATGATTTGGTAATGACTCAAATCGGTGGTGATGACTCATTCTTAGAGCATCCAGTTAAATTGACTAAGGTTTTAATTGGACCAGGTGAGCGTCAACAAGTAGTTGTCGACTTTGGTAACTATAAAGATGGCGATGTTGTCAACCTTTACACTGACGATTTCAAGTTGGTTGAATTTAGAATTCACAGCTATGAAAAAGATGACAGCGTAATTCCTGACACATTATTCAAACCATACGATCCAGTCGTTAACCCTAACTCACCAGTTCCTCATGTTACTATGGATAACCACAACATGATTAACGGCAAGTTGTTCTCAATGGACAGAATTGACATGAAGCAGGAATTAATGAATGCTGAATACTGGGATGTAACTAACACTAACGATAAAGTTAACGGTATGTTGCACCCATTCCACATTCACGGTGCCCACTTCTTGGTTGTTTCTCGTGACGGTAAAGATCCTTATCCAAATGAAAGAGGCGTATACAAGGACACTATTGAAGTGGCTCCTCAAGAAACAGTTCGCTTGAAGGTTTACTTCCAAAACACAGGTGTCTTCATGTACCACTGCCACATTATTGAACACGAAGACGCTGGTATGATGGCTCAAATTCAAATAGTTGATCCAAAAGAACCAGACAAGAAATATCATTTGATGGACATGGAAACTTTGACTAAGGCATTTGCTGAAGAAAGAGGAGTACCTGAAGACGAAGTCTTCTGCCCAGGAATGGACGTTGAAGGTATGGCAGTTAAAGGTGAAGATCACAGTCTTGATGCTTTATCAAGCGCAACTCACCACTAATTACCGCTTTCAATAAAGAAAAAATAAAATTTAGCAAAATCGCTCAAATTAATGAGCGATTTTTTGCTTTTAATAATCATCCTATGTTTAAATAGCTTTATGAAAAAGAAAAGATTTTCCTTTAAAGCTATTTTGATATTACTATTGGGTGCTTTTTTTCTAGGCTTAGTTTTTACAATCTTTAATTCTACAGGTGTTAAAGACCGCTATGACTGGTTAACCTTAAAATCATCCCAGAAGTTAGATGTTCCTTTAGAAAATCAGTATCCAGATTTGCCCAACGGCTGCGAAGTGACTTCTCTTTCGATGCTTTTGCGCTATTATGATGTTAAAGTTAATAAACTCGATCTCTCAGAGAATATTAAGCACGTTTCTTCATATACCGATGATGGCAAATATCGCGGCAATCCTCATGTTGGCTTCGTTGGCTATATGAGTCAGGCTAATGCTGGCTGGTGCGTTTATAATGAACCGCTAGAGCAAGTCGGTCTAAAGTACACTAACCGTATTAAGAATTTCACAAATCATGATTTTATCCAAGTAATAAAATTGGTTTCTGATGGACATCCAGTTCTAATTATTACTACCACCAATTTTAATCATGTTGGCGACATGCAAACGTGGCAAACAGCTCAAGGTGAAGTACACGTGACACCGTCTTCACACACTTGCGTTATTACCGGCTTTGATAAAAAGTCACGAATCGTTTATGTTAATGATCCCTTTGGTCATAAAAACAAAGCAATACCTTGGAAAAACCTGGAAAAAAGTTATAATCAGCAAGGCAAACAAGCATTATATCTAAAATAAAAAAGAGCAGATTCAATTAAGAATCTGCTCTTTTTCAAATCGAGGCCCGTTAAAATTAACAGGTGACTACTTCTGTTCACATCAGGTTGGTCAGCCACCAGCACTTCCCGTGCCTGCCACTTAAGGCGGGTGTCCTCACACAAATACGCATCTCGCGTTTTTGTCGACTCGCATTAATTATTATACTTATCTGAGTGACGTTTGTAAAATTTTTTTATTCTGAAGAAAATTTCCACACACATATTTGATAAGAGCATCCCTAAAGCAATTGACCCTGTGACAATTATTACTCTCAAAACTGCATCATTTGCACCCCTAAGGTTGCCGGATGTTAATTCACGAACAGCCTGATATGCTGGAACACCTGGCACTAAAGGTACAATCGCTGGGATATAAAAAACTGTAGCCGGGCATTTTTTCTTTCTAGCAAAAACTATCCCTAAAATACCAATAGCAAAAGAGCCAAGTAAATTGGATAATAACCGACCCATCGATGCTCTCATTGACAGCCAATAAATAATCCAGCTAATAATTCCACTCACGCCGGCCAAATTAAGTACTCGTCTTGGAACATTGATTGTTAAAGCAAAACAGGCCGAAGCCAAATAGGCAAAAGCAACATTAATTAGTATTTCTAACCAAAAAGGCATTTTTTAAGCTCCTAAAAATTTCAAGACAATACCAACTCCACCGCCCAATGCAAATGCTGTAAGCAGAGCCTCACAAATTTTCACCATTCCTGAAAGAATGTCACCTTTAAATAGGTCTCGCAGTGCATTTGTCAAAGCCAGACCCGGAACTAAAGGCATCAGTGCACCAGTAAGAATATGGTCAATAATCATTTGCGGAAAAAGTCGAACTAAACCAGCTGCAATAACCGTCATAATCAGAGCTGCAACAAGTTCAGCCAAGAATTTAACATTAGTAAAACGTTTAAAATAATAAAATGAAAGAAATCCAATAGCTCCCACAATAGCCGCAGCAGGAAAATCAATCCAATCATAATTATTCATGAACAATACCATGAGCGTTGCACTTAAAATTGCGGCTCCAATCGTCTGCAGCCATATGGGAAAATTGGGATAATCACCCTTTGCCATCTTGGTAACTTCTTTTTTAACTTCTTGCAAAGTTATTTTTTTATCTGCAAAAGCACGGGACAAAGAATTGATACGGTCAACTAGTTCAAGGTTGATATTGCGCTCATGTACAAGTGTGCTCTGGCAATAGTTACCATGATCCAAGCTCATAAAAACACCCGTTGGTACTACAAAAACACGTGGATCCGGTTCACCAGCACTTTTGGCAATGCGCACCATCGTATCTTCAACCCGATACATTTCGCTTCCGCCTTCAATCATTAATTCACCGACAGTTAAGCAGGTCTCAAGCAAATCTTGGTAAAATAATTCACCTGGTCTAGCATTCATTTTTCACCTCAAAGTTTATTCATAGTCTCAATATCAATAGTTTTATCAACCCAATTGCCTTGGAAAAAATCACGTTCATGGCTAACGATAATTACTCCTCCCGGAAATTTAACGATAGCCTGTCTTAATGCGTCTTTAGAATCCCGGTCCAAATGATTGGTTGGCTCATCCAGAAATAATAAATTTGCAGGTTCAAATAACATTTTTGCGAGTTTGACTTTTTCCTGCTCACCTCCTGATAGCTTTTTCAAAGGACTCATTGCCTGTTGAGCAGTGACGCCCAATTTTGCCAAAGCCCCTCTTAATTCTTTAGGTTTTATGCGCTCAAAGCTTTCCTGCAAATATTGTAGAGGCGTCATGTTATTATTTGGCCAAGTTAATTCCTGTTTAAAGTAGGCAATTTTAGCAGTTTCAGACAATTTATAGGTACCAAAAATCGGATCAAGTTGTCCCAGTAAGGTTTTTAAAAGCGTTGATTTCCCAATACCATTAAAACCGGTAATAGCAACTTTTTCATTACCTCCAACAGAAAAATTGAACGCTTCTTTGACTAATGCCTGATCATAGCCAATTACTAAATCCTGTGTTTGCAATAAAAGATTGGCTGCTGTAGCCACATAAGGAAATGCAAAGTGAGGTTTATGGTTATTTTTAGGTGGATTCAGTACATCCATTTTTGCAAGTTGCCGAGCACGTGATTTTGCACTTTTTGAACGGGTACCAGCCTTATTTTTGCGAATATAAGCTTCTGTTTTGGCAATTTTACGCTGCTGGTTAGCATAAGCCTTCATATACGTTTCCCGATTAGCTTCTTTTTGACGCATTGCCTGTTTTAAAGTACCTGTATAACGTGTAATTGTGCCGATATCTATATCAATGATACAATTGGCAATTCTGTCTAAAAAGTCATAATCATGGCTAACTACGATAAAAGCACCGGCAAAATTGTTCAAATAGTCAACCAGCCAATCGATATGAGAAACATCAAGATAGTTGGTCGGCTCATCTAGCAGCAACACATCTGGAGTCTGCAAAAGCAACTTAGCCAAAATAATTTTTGACCTTTGACCTCCTGACAATTGACTCACATCATGATCATACCCCAGCTCTGCCAGACCTAATCCCGATGCAACTCGCTCAATTTCGGTATCAATATTATAAAAATTATTTTCTTCCAGATAGGTTTGCATCTTACCTGCTTTTTCTAATATAGAGCTATCACCCTCAGCTGCATACTTTTTATATAAAGAGTTTAACTCTTTTTCCTTATCATAAAGTGATGCAAAAGCCGTACGTAAAAACTGGCGAATTGTCACCCCTGGTTTCAACTTGGCATACTGATCAAGGTAACCAATTGCAATTTTGTTTTGCCATTTAATTTGTCCATCATCAGGTAATATTTCACCAGTTAAAATTTTAATCAAGGTCGATTTGCCAACCCCATTTTGACCAGTCACACCCATATGATCTTCTTTGTTAAGTACAAAACTTGCATCTTGATATAAAGTTTTATCTTCAAAACCTTGTCCCAAATTTTTAACTGTTAGTATGCTCATTATGCATCTCCCTAAATATCATTATAAGTTGTACAAAATAAAGTAAAACTACCTTTAATCTTTTGGCCTGGTCTTGCTAATATCCACAACAAAAAAGTGGGCTACTTGCCCACCTTTTCATTTTTTTCTTGTTCATATTTCTGCAAGGAGTCCAATATTTTAGGCCAATAACGCTTAGGTAAAATCAACTGCAATTTATCGTTATAAATTGGAAAATCGCTTGCTTTCATGCCAGTAATTTTAGCTAAATCTTTATCAGATAAATGATGTTCACGTGCAATTCGTTTAATTTCAACGGAGGCATGACCGCGAAACCATGAAAGAGCAAAGAAAAATAAGGCAAATATGCTTGCTGCTAATACAGCAACGGGTAAATTCCAATGAAATGTCCGTAAGCAAATGAACGCTATCGCAATAAAAGCAATAAAGGCTGATATTGTACTATAAATAGCTATAAATACAGATTGCTTACGCATATTTATTATCCTCCTTTACCAGAACAGTTATTGACCTGCAGAATTATCTCCACTTGTTCCAGTTCCTGAAGAATTGCCATTTGACTCATCAGTTACTACTGAACGGTAAATCTGGTAATTAGTAAATGGATTGGGATCTTTCCACTTAATGTTATTGTTCTGCTCATTTAACTTATTGAGTTTCGTTTCATCATTATCCAATACTTTTTTATCCAAGTCAAGATTGGTACGTATCTTGTCAGAAGCCTTTTGAAGCTCTTTAGTTGATGCTACCTGAATAGATGCTCCATCAATCCAAGCATCATGCCCCTGAATATAACCACTGGCAATATTCTGTGAACAGCCGCGGTAAGTCAGGGCTAAGGCTAACATATCATTAAACGTAAGGTTAGTTTTGACATATTTTGAAAAGATCTTAACCAACTTGCGATAATTCGTAATTGAATCAACTGAAATAGCTTTATGAACTACAGCAGTGATAACTTGTCTTTGACGCATTTGCCTGCCATAATCGCCTCGAGGATCATCATGACGCATTCTAACATATGCTACAGCATGGCGTCCGTTTAAGTGCTGTTTTCCCTTATGAAAATCACACCAGTCATATGAAAACTTGAACGGCACTTTAACATCAACTCCACCAACAGCGTCAACCAGGCTTTTTAGAGCTTTCATATTTACTTCCACATAATAATGAATTGGAACACCGATTAAGGCTGAAACAGTTCTCATAGAAGCAGTACTGCCACCAATACCGTAAGCCGAATTAACCCGAAACATATTGTACTTATTTCCAGGATCACCTAAAATATTAGCAAGGGTGTCTCGAGGAATTGAAGTCATTGTCGACTTATTTTTAGCAGGATTTGCTGTTGCCAAAATCAAAGTATCAGAATTTCCTTTATCATGTCGTCCTTCAAGTCCCTGATCAACTCCGAGAATTAAAACAGAAATCGGCTGTCTGTTGGCAATTCTTGCAGAAGTGGCATAATTGCCACCATTGCCATCAATTGCACTGTGCAAAGCAAAATACATATGTGCTACCCAGGCTAAGCCAAAGCTGACACACAAAACAGCTGCAATACCACAAATCCGAGCAAAAACGCTGCCTTTAAAGGATTTAGCTGGTTCTGCCAAAGCAATATTCCGATGAAGATTTAGGGAAGAATGCTTTTTGTGGTAATCTTCTCTGCGTTTTGAATTTGGATTCATTCCTCTATTCAAACCCTTTCGTAGTTTTCCATCTATTATTTTTAACACTTTCAAACATGAATTAAAATAATATCAATTATAATTAATAATATCTTATTTTTTAATCTTTAGTATAATTTAATTAAATAGCTAAAAAGGAGAATTTTTATGTCAATTCCTAAACGTGATGAAGTCCCCGAAAATCTTAAATGGGATTTAACCAGGATATTTAAAACTGATAATGACTGGGAAGATGAATATACACTTGTCAAAAAAGAAATACCAGTTTTAAGCACTTTAAAAGAAAATTTTACCACTTCTGGTTCATCTTTATATAATGGTATTACTCAAATTTTAACAGTTAGTCGGAGGCTGGAAAAAGTATATTCCTATGCTACTCTTGCCAGTGATGTTGATACTGGAAACGCCCACTATTTAAGTTATGTAGCTCAAGTGCAAGGACTAGCAAGCCAGTTCGAAGCCGCTACTTCTTTTATGAATCCAGCAATTTTAAGTCTTTCAGCGGAAAAGTTGAGTGCTTTAGAACGAGAAGAGCCTAAGCTTGGTCACTACAAACATTTGCTTGATCAAATTACCAGACTGAGACCATATACTCTATCTGCACAAGAAGAAAAGCTAATTGCAGATGCTGGTGATGCTCTATCTGCTTCCGAAAACACTTATAACGTTTTAACCAATTCAGATATGGAATATGGTTATACTCAGGATGATAACGGTGAAATGGTTCAACTTTCTGATGGATTATACTCGCTGCTTATTCAATCCCAAAATCGTGAAGTACGTAAAAATGCTTTTGATTCCATGTATACTACTTACGGACAATTTGAAAATTCCCTCGCAGCAACTCTTTCCGGTGCTGTCAAGGAGCATAACTATAGTGCCCGTGTTCACCATTATCCATCAGCTCGTGAGAGTGCAATGAATGCAAATGGCGTACCATTAGTCGTTTACGATACTTTGATTGATGAAGTCGATGAACACTTAGACCTACTGCATGAATACGTAGCTTTACGCAAACAGATTTTAGGCTTAAAGGATCTGCAAATGTGGGACATGTATGTTCCACTAACTGGTAAACCAGCATTGAGCTATACTTTTGATCAAGCTAAAGCAGAAGCTAAAAAAGCATTAGCACCATTAGGAGAGGACTATTTAAAGCAGGTCGACTATATTTTTAACAATCGCGTAATTGACGTGGTTGAATCACAGAATAAAGCTACCGGAGCATATTCTGGCGGTTGCTATGATACAGATGCATATGAATTGCTCAATTGGGAGGACAATGTTGATTCATTATACACATTGGTTCATGAAACAGGACACTCAGTCCACAGCATGTATACCAGGCAAAATCAGCCATATGCTTATGGTGATTATCCTATCTTTGTTGCTGAAATAGCTTCTACAACTAACGAAAATATCCTGACAGAGTACTTTTTAAATCACATTTTGGATCCTAAAACGCGTGCCTTTGTCCTTAATTACTACCTGGATTCTTTTAAAGGAACTTTGTTTAGGCAAACGCAGTTTGCTGAATTTGAACAAAAAATTCACGAAATGGATGCAAATGGTGAACCATTAACAGCTGATCGTTTAGATGATATCTACGGTAAAATTAATCAGCGCTATTACGGTGATGCAGTAGAACCTGGTGGAGAAATTGCTAAAGAATGGGCCAGAGTACCTCATTTTTATTACAATTTTTATGTTTATCAATACGCTACAGGTTTTGCCGCAGCCACTGCCTTAGCAAACAATGTCGTTCATGGCACTACCGAGCAACGAAATGCCTATTTGAACTTTCTAAAAGCTGGTTCTAGTGATTATCCTGCTGAAATCATGAAAAAAGCTGGAGTTGATATGACGAAGCCAGATTATTTAGAAGAAGCTTTTAAAACTTTTGCCAATCGTTTAAGCGAATTTAAGAAAATTATCCAAAATAATTATAATTAATACTTGCATCTTTTAGTTACAAATAATATAACTGGTATGTAAATAATAATTTCTCACATCAAAAGCCACTCCTATTTTTAAGAAGTGGCTTTTTTCTGTTATAAAAATATTGATGATAGTCAAAAATCAGTCTAATGAGTTCCAAAACTGCCTTGCTAATTCTTGGTATAAACGACAGCCATCTAAATAAGCATTTACTTCTATATACTCATTTGGTTCATGATCAGTAGTTCCAGCTCCCGGTCCCAGAATAATAATAGGAAAACCTCCAGCTTGAATATATTCTGATGCATCTGTAGCAGCAGTCCCTGCAACAAATTCACTTGGCCTGCCAATTTCTTGCTCGACAACTTTTTGAGCCATTTTAGCTAATTTTGTCTGAGATTGGTCAGGTAAAGGCACCTCAGGAAAACTATATTTAATTTTTAACTGGGCGCCATTTTTATTTAAATCAGCAACTATTTGTTTAAGTTCAGTATATATTTGCTCATTGGGATATACTGGTGTCGTTCTGATATTTCCGGAAAGCCAAGCACTGTCGGGAACAGAATTAATTTGACTTCCACCCTGAATTTGGCTAATCACATGAGTAAAAGAGCCTAAAACCGGATCCTTTTTTTGATGACTGTCCATTAATTGTTGCGCTGATTGTGCAAACTCAATCAGTGGCATTATAGCATTCTGACCTTTTTCTGGGGTCGAAGAATGAACGCAAATACCTTTAGAATAAACATAATAGTCAATAACACCTTTATGTGTCACACGTACGTCAAAGTTAGAAGGTTCACCAATAACAAGTCCATCCAGGTCAGAAGCATAGCCTTCTTTAGTCAACTGAGCCGCTCCATATTCACCGGTTTCTTCGCCTACAGAAGCTAAGAGTCTAATACGACCGGGCATTTCTTTCTCACTATCAAGTAAATCAAGCATTGCAACAATCATTGCCGCCAGACCGGATTTCATATCGCTCGCACCACGCCCAAATATTTTCCCGTCTTTCAAAACGGGCTTGAATGGGTCTGTATGCCAATTGGTCAAATTCCCAGCTGCAACAACATCTTCATGCCCTGAGAAGCCTAACAACGGACCATGATCTCCGATGGTTACTACCAAATTATCTCTGCCGGAAGAATAAGAAAATCTGTGAATTTCTACTGGATATCCGCTAAACAATGCGGTTATATAATCAGCTATCAGGCTTTCATGATCATTTGCCGAATCTATCGCTAACAAGTCTGTTAAAATTTTAATCGCTTGTGTTTCTTCCACTTACTATCTCCCACCTAAGCCTCAAGAACTTTTGCTAAAAAGTCCTGTGCTCGCGGAGTTTGTGGCTGAGCAAAAAATTGCTGTGGTGCAGCTTTTTCCTGAATATAACCGTCAGCCATAAACCATACTTCATCTGCAACATTTTTGGCGAAACCCATTTCATGAGTTACAACTACCATAGTCATTCCTTTTTGAGCCAAATCCTGCATTACTTTTAATACTTCCCCCACCATTTCAGGATCAAGAGCCGAAGTGGGTTCATCGAAAAGCATTACTTCTGGATCCATTGCCAAAGCCCGAGCAATAGCAACTCTCTGTTGTTGTCCACCTGAAAGATTGGTTGGAAATGCTTCTGCTTTATCTGCCAAACCAACCTGGTCTAACAGCTCCATTCCTTTAGCTTTAGCTTCACTGTCACTCATGCCCTTTACTTTCATAGGCGCTAATTTAATATTTTCAATAATATTCATATGGGGAAACAAATTAAACTGCTGAAAAACCATCCCCATTCTTTCACGCAGTTGATCAAGCTGATCTTCACTTAAGGCAGTTAATTCCTTATCTTCAAAAATCACTTTGCCAGAGGACGGCTGATCTAATAGGTTCAAACAACGCAAAAATGTACTTTTGCCTGCACCGGACGGTCCAATTAGACAAATAACCTGACCTTCATTTACCTGAGCATTAATATCCTTTAAAACTTTATTATTGCCAAAATTTTTCTGTAAATGTTCAACTTTAATTACAGGGTTTGCGTTAGTCATGATTCATTTTCCTTTCAAATACCTTCATTAAGCTAGATAAACCAAAAGTAATGATAAAGTATAAGATCATTGTAATTACTAATGGCATTACTCCGCGATAAGTATCGGCCTGGACTACACGTGATTGATAAATCAAATCCTTAACGCCAATTACCGAAACAATGGAACTTTCCTTAATGAGGGAAACAAATTCATTACCTAATGCCGGCCAAATATTTTTCATTGCCTGTGGCATAATAACATAACGCATAGTTGCAGTTCTTGATAAGCCTAAGGAGCGAGATGCTTCAGTCTGTCCCACAGCAATCGAATTAATACCCGAACGAATTACCTCTGCTACATAAGCTGCAGAGTTAAGGGAAACGGCAATTATACCCGAAAGTAAAGCTGGGATATTTACTACTACTCCCAAGCCAAAGTAAATAAACAGCAGTTGTACCATTAACGGCGTGCCACGAATAAATTCTACGTAAGCTGTCGCAATTGAACGTGCAATTTGATTGTGTCCTAAGCGCATAAATGCCAGTATTGCACCTAACAAAAAGCCAAAGAAAACTGATATAGCAGAAATAAGTAAGGTGTAACCAACTCCCGCTATAAAGAAGTCTTTATATGCCCACATCGAATTAGACGCTTTGACTTCCTTTTTTGTTTTACCGGCAGTTAAATATTTTCCAGCTTTGGGTAAATATACTTTATCAATTAAATCTTTTTGCTTAATCTCTGCTATTGATTTATCAGCAGCTTTAACTAAACTATTGGCTCCCTTATGAAAAGCAACAGAAGTAGCAGATGACTCTGTCTTGAGGCCTGCCGGAATAACCATAATCCCGTCCGTATTTTGAGCAAAAGCCTCGGCTGTCGCTTTATCAACTGAAACTGCATCAACCTTATGCGTTTTTAATCCTAAAACCAAGTCGTTATATTTGTCCATGGTTTTCAGTTTGACATTTTTGGCCTGATTTTTGATCATTGTGGCCTGCATGCTGCCAGTTTGAGCACCGATTGCTTTGCCTGCAAAAGATTTATAGTTTTTATATTTGCCTTTATCTTCTTTTCTTATCAGTAGTTTCTGTTCACTTCTATAGTATGGCTGACTAAACGCAACGCTTTTAGCTCTCTTAGGTGTTGCGTTCATTCCGGCAATGACCATGTCAATTTTACCAGTTTCAAGGCCCACTAAAAGAGAGTCAAAGTCCATTGGCCGCACTACGAGCTTAACGCCCATATCATGAGCAATTTTTTGCCCGACTTCAACATCCATACCAACTATTTTTGATTTGCCTTTAATGTTTTTGACAAATTCATAAGGAGGATAATCTGGACTAGTCCCCATGACTAGTTCTCCTTTTTGCTTGATTCTTCGTAGATAATTGTCGGTTCTTTGTTCAGTTTGTCCTTTATCAGCTGCTGCTGCGTTCTGGGGTAACAAGGTTAACATCATAACTGCTATCAACAAAGTTTCAAGCAATTTCCACGCTTTCTTCATAATTTTCCTCCATTATTTGTTTTTATTATGACAATTATAAAGATATAAAAATTAAATTACAACTATTAATTAAAAGCAATTCTTTTTTAAGCAATAAAAAAAGGCTCTGCAAGTTAGTTAGAGCACCTAATATATGCAGAGCACTTTTTAATACTTAGTATTTAAGGCTGATTATGCTTGAGAAGCACCAGTTACAGCATCAGAGTCATTTTCTTTTAATTGATTCTCAGCTGTTACAGGATATGGCTTAGCTCTTGAAGGATCAGTATTTGACTTCAAGTTATCAGCAGTGTAATTAATATGAGTAATCTTGGCGTGTTTAACATCTTCAATTGTCTTGCAACCAGTCAATTGCATATCAATTAGTAATTCTTGGTTCAATTGTTCAATAACTGATTGCACACCCTTAGCGCCACCAAGTGCAAGGCCGTATAAGTATGGACGACCAACACCGACCATATCAGCACCAAGTGCTAAAGCCTTAAAGACATGTGAACCACGACGAACACCTGAGTCAAAGACAATTGGTACACGGTGGTTAACAGCTTTAGCAATTTCCGGCAACATATCAATAGTAGCAGGACCACAATCAACTTCTCGACCACCATGGTTGGTAACATAAATACCATCAGCGCCAGCACCCATAGCTAAATATGCATCCTCAGCACAAACAACGCCTTTAACAAAGACAGGTAAACCAGACATTTCCTTAATGCGTCTAACATCTTCTGGTCCAATCTTTTGGGCTGAAGAAGCATACATCTGCGCTACAGTTTGGCCTTCACCCTTTGCTCCTTGGTAACGAGTAAAGAAGTCTAGTGGAACAGGGTAGGCAAACTTAGTTCTGAGGTTAGCTTCACGAAAGCCTGAAACCAAAGCATCTACAGTAAGGAAAATTCCCTTGTAGCCAGCCTTTTTAACTGCATCAAAGACCATCTTGTTGAATCCCCAATCTTTACTGAGGTAAAGTTGGAAGAAACGTGGTGCGTTTGGAGCTGCTGCCGCAATCTCTTCTACACTCTTATTAGCATAAGTACTTGATGCAAACAAGGCTCCAGCAGCAGCTGCACCCTTTTGGGTAGCAATTTCCGCATCTTTATGAGCAATACCATGGCAGGCAATAGGTGAAATCATCACAGGTGTCTTTAATTTCATGCCCATAAATTCAGTATCCAATTGCGGACTATCCATATTTGTAAGAGCACGAGGCACAATCTGAAAGTGATTGAAGGCCGTAGTGTTATTACGCCAAGTCCACTCATTTTCTGATCCCGAAGCAATATAGTAGTATGCACCTTCTGGCATAACTTTCTTTGCACGTTCCTCAAGTTCATCGAGGTTAATCATCTTTAAAGTTTCTTCACGATCACTTTGGGGAAAACCGTTATAATATGATGTCATTTTTAAGACTCCTTCTTTAAATTAAAATTTCCACTTTCTATTATACATGTAAATGCTTACAAAAGTTAGTGAAATTTAAAAATAAATGTTTAAATAACGGGTTTCCTACTGTTTGTTTTTTCACAAAGTCTAGTAAAAATAGTAACGTATGTTATTTTAAGCTAATAAATTTTACAAACTACGCTTAATAATATGAGTGAAGTATGTAACAAGATAGATCGTAACTTCAATGACAGCAATAAAAAAAGTTACTGGCAGGTTCGTAATATAGCCTAAGTATAAGCCAAACCAGACGCCAACCAATGCAAAAAAGACAGACCAGGCTATCATTGACGGAATCGTTTTTCCCAGATAATTCGCAGTGGCCGGTGGTAATGTCAACAAGATAAAAACTAAAAGTGATCCTACTATTTGAGCACCAATTGATACCGACATTGCCAGAGCAATTAAAAAAATAACACTGACTGCACCAGTTTTTACTCCATGAGCAAGAGCACCAATATGATCAAATGAATCAAAATTTAATGAGCGCTGGATGATAAAAATCATTAACAGCACAAATACAGATAAAGCTGTTAGCTGGATGACACCCTGATGGTCAACCCCGATAATACTGCCAAAAAGAATATTAGTGGCATAATTGCTATTGGCTCCAGAAATGGCAAGGAAAAGTACCCCCAAACCCGTAAACAGGGCTGAAATAGCACTAATTGAGGATTCTTTTTGCTCACTATGAAGTGACAATTCACCAACACTAATTGAGCCAAGAAGGGTAAACAAAAGCATCCCCCATAAAGGATTAATTCCGAGCCAGACTGCAAATGCAGCACCAGCAAAACCAATTTCAGAAAGCGTATGTGCTAAAAAACTAAAGTTGCGTGCGACTACATAAACACCGACAGTGCCACAAGTTATCGCAATAAAGGTACTCGCCAAAAATGCGTTACGCATAAAACCATATGCAAACATTATTCATATGCCTCCTTAAATTGGGACATTTCACCATGTTCAATTTGACCATGATTTAAATATAAATAGTTCTGCATATACTTGTGAGCTAATGATATATCATGAGTTACAAACAAAACTGTTATTTTATGCTTTTCATTCAAATGTCTGATCAGCTTCATCAGCTCATCTTTAGCCATAGGGTCAAGACTTGCCGTAGCTTCATCTAAAATAATCATATTAGGATTATCAAGCAAGGCTTGTGCTAAATAGGCTCTTTGTTTTTGCCCGCCTGAAGCTTCCCCCATACGAGTATTTTTAATTTGATATAAATTTGTTTCCTCTAACTGCTTTTTTATTGCTTCCTTAGTTTGGCTGTTTTTAATAATCGGTGCATTCAAACCTACAAAAGCTTCAATTGATAATGGATATTCAGCATCTATATTGCGAAACTGAGGTACATAACCCAGACGAACATCATCTGCAAATTTAAAAGATCCCGAACTAGGAGTCAACATCTTCATTAGAATATTTATTAAAGTAGTTTTTCCTGTACCATTGGGACCTAAAAGCGCAGTCAATGAACCTCTTTTTAACCTGAACTTTAAGTTCTCAAAAACATTATTTTTATCAAATCTCATTGAGAGATTATTAACTTCTAAAATATCAGACAATTTGTATTTTTCCTATATTATCTATTTAAAATTACCCACCTTGACAAATTGATTAACATCAATGGGGTAATATTTACGACCCTTAATCTTAACTCGCCCACCATATGTGCGCACATAATTACCACGGTATAACTTATTTATACCCACTCGCTTACCTTTGCCATCGTAAATATAGGCATTGTGACTTAACGGACGCAACTTGCCTTCAACGTTGCTTGCAACGACAAACTGATTAACACCTATTTGCAAATACTTTCTTTTTTTAATGGTTTGATTGCCATAAATTGTTAACTTAGTACCAGCCTTTTTAGTTGGTAAATCAGTTGCCACACCATTTTCATCATAAACCAATGCATTATGAATCAAGACTTTGGTAGCAACCGGTTCAGGCAGAACAGCAGGCTTTTTAGCAGGTGCAGCAGGTGTTGGTGACGTTACTGTATTATCATCAACAGGTGCATTATTAGCTGGCGTTCCTTGATCATAATAATATTTAACTAGGTCAAAGAAATCATCCATTGAATAACCCCATTTGGCGAAGTAACCATCCGGATCAGTATGATCAGTACCACCTAAAAATGTAGATACGGCATGGTGAGACCAAATTGTCCCTTTACCATCATGAACAGCGTTGTCAGGTTCTAAATTATATTGGTGTAAAATTTGCGCAACATAAATAGCATCATTATTCACGCCTTTGGCAAAATCAGCCAGATTGTTTTCTTCACATAGTTCTACCTGAACAAAACGGTTGTTAGCAACAGGACCTGCACCCCATACACCGTAATCTGGACTTGTCATTTGAATGACACCAGTTTTATCCACAAAAGCATGAACATAAGAATAAATATTCATCCATTCGCGGTTAAAATAAATACATTCATTACGTGCAGTAGCATTTTGTGTAGCTGTTTCATGAATAACAACACCTTCAGGCTTACCGTTGCGATAATTAATTGGATTAGCAGCAGAAAAATCGTTGTATTTGATACCTTCTTGCGCTAATACCTGCTCTGCATAAGTTACACCGCTGAAACTATTTTGTTTAGCAGTATTATTAATTGTACTACTTGCCTGTACTATCGTTGTCTCTGGAGCAGCTACAGTTGCAATACTTGCTCCTAAAGCTAAAACGGCAATTAATTTTTTCATTTTCAACGCCTCATAATAATTACTTTCGGACTACTTCAGCCAAATCCTGATAACTATCATTCATCCAATCGAGATAATTAGTATTATCTGGGATAGTTTCCCTTACTTTTAAGATACGGATATTTTGCTTTTTAGCCAACTTTAGAAAAGTGTCAACTGTAGAACTTGAAGTTTGTTCATTGATCACAAAAAATGCAATTTTCCGTTTCTTAATGCCTTCTGTCATTTTCTGAACAGCTGATGGACTCGGATCTGTATTATTTTGGATTGCTTTCTCAAAGTCTTTATTTGCGACTTTAATGTTGACAGAACTTAACGCATAGTCAAAAACTGGCTCACTGACATAAACGGGCTTTTCAATGTGGTGACTTAATTTAGCAGAAGTCCTTTTAATACGTGCAATTTCAGCTAAATATCTTTTCCCGTTTTTTCTATAATAACGAGCATGCTTTGGATCTTTTTTACACAAGCTCTTAACTAAGTAATTAACATACTTGGTGGGCATAGTCAAATCAAACCAAATATGCGGATTATCACCTTTTTTTAAACCCATCAATTCTTCACCAATGCGAACCGGCTTTTTGTCAACTGAAGAGGCCAATTTATCCATCCAGCTGTCATAACCCAAACCGTTTTCTATTACTATGTCTGCATTAGATAGAGCCTTGGCATCATTAGTAGTAGGTTGAAAATCGTGAGGGTCAATTGCAGATTTTTTAATAATTGCTTCTGCTTTGCCATATTTGCCAACTATGTTTTGGGCAATGTCAGAATAGACATTCGTCGTCGTCATAATTGATATCTTACCGCTTTTGTGTGACTTTTGTGAACATGCACCTAATGTTAAAAGAACTATGCCTAATAAGGTAACTGCAGAAAATAATTTTCTAAATTTAACAAATTTCAATATTGTTGTCATTCCTTTTCGTTTTTAAGTGTAGTTTTTAAGTAATAAGGCAACTTTTTTAATTGCAGTACAAAATAAAAGTTACTTACAATTAATAACCATTATACACTAATTAGGGAGTGCTTTAAAAGCAACGCCTTATTATAGTTTCGTTACAGTTTCATTGCTCATAGCAGATAGTCTCAATGAACCCAATAATCAAAAAAACGTGCGAAATTTTCGCACGCTTTTAGAACAAATAAATAAATAATTAAACTTTGTAATATACTTTATTATAAAATATTTCCATTAGATTCAATTACCTGCTTATACCAATAAAAAGAGTCTTTGGGAATTCTTTTTAGAGTCCCGGTGCCATCATCGTTCAAATCAACATATATGCAACCATATCTTTTAGACATTTGAGATGTAGAAGCACTTACCAAATCAAACGGACTCCACATTAAATACCCAATAACGTTTACTCCATCTTTTATTGCTTCAAGAATTTGAAGAATATGTTCTTTCAAGTATTGAATTCTATAATCATCATGAATCTTGCCGTCTTCCAAAATGTCCTTAGCTCCCAGTCCATTCTCGACTATGAACAGAGGTACGTGATATCTGTTCCAATATTCATTCAAGGTAATTCTCAGGCCCAAAGGGTCAATCTGCCAGCCCCAGTCCGTTTCTTTTAAATAGGGATTTTTACCACCCACAGCCATATTGCCGTGTTCTTTTTTAGCATTATGAGAACTAGAAATAGTTAAAGATGAATAATAGCTAAAAGATAAGAAGTCACATTTGCCATTAGCTAAAATTTTCTCATCATCTTGTTTCATCTTTATTGATATGCCATGCTTTTTAAAATACCTATTCATAAAACTGGGGTATTCCCCTAAAATTTGAACATCAGAAAAAAATAAGTTTAAATTATCTCTTTGCACAGCAGCCAAAATATCTTGAGGGTCGCATGTTGAGGGATAAACCATATCTCTTGCCACCATACAGCCAATATGAGCTTTGGGATCAATTTTATGTAGCTGCTGTACTGCTAAGGCACTGGCAATAAACATATGGTGCAAAGATTGAAAACGAACATTCTTTTTTTCATTTTCAGTCAAGTTTTCTTCTATTGCCCCTGTTCCAACAAATCCCCAGGTTGCAGAATTTATTTCATTGAATGTAATCCAATATTTTACTTTTCCCTTATAACGTTCAAAAACAGTTTCAGAATACTTAGTAAAGTTTTTTATTGTTTTTCTGCTCAACCAGCCATTTTGATTTTTCACTAGTCCTAAAGGCAAGTCAAAGTGATGTAATGTAATTACCGGTTCAATTTGATACTTTAGGCATTCAGAAATTACTTTGTCATAAAATTCTAAGCCCTTAATATTCGGCTTATCTTCCGTACCATTTGGAAAAATCCTTGCCCAGGAAATTGAAAATCTAAATGCCTTATATCCCATTTTAGAAAGTAATTTAATATCTTCTTTATAATGGTGAAAGAAATCAATGCCCTTCCTTTTGGGATACCTTAAATCATTTAAATCTTTTTCTGCAAAAGCAACTGAATCTTTCGTAACAGTAGGCAAAGCCAATTTTTGATTCATTTTTGGTCTAGGCACTATTTCAGTAATTGTTGGTCCTTTATCATCAACATTCCACGCACCTTCAATTTGACTGGCAGAAGTAGCACCTCCCCATAAGAAATTTTGGGGAAAGTTTTGCAAAAAATTTTCTGAATACATTATTTTTCTTCCAATCTAAAGTCTAAAAATTCTTACAATAACTAATTATTTGTTTCTGGTTCTGAATCAATTTTTTTAAAGAAAGGCAGATAAATAAAATAGCTTAAAACACAAATTAAGAATTCATATATTGCCCAAGCAATACTTCCGCCGCCTGCTAAGAATCCGTGTACTATAATTGGGGTTCCTGTAGGAATTTGAATTCCTGGAAGAACTGGTAAAATACCTACTTTTATCCCTAAAATGGCGATTATGATGGCAGCTAAAGGGGTAAGTATAAAAGGAATGGCTAAAATAGGATTCATGACAATAGGTGTACCAAATACCAGGGGTTCGTTAATACCAAATAAATTTGGAATTATAGATAGCTTACCTAAAGTTCTGTACTGCTGCTTATGTGCTCTTAACATTGCAATACATAAGCCTATTGTTAGCCCAGATCCGGCAAAAGTTGACATGCCATAAATGGCACCAGTATAAATATTTGGAATTGCATGTCCAGCATTAAATGCTGCAAGATTGGCAGCATCTAAAGGCATCCATATTCCAATAAATACTGAAACTACAATCATTACTCCGTGAATACCAAAAATCCACAATAAATGGGTAATCAGAACCAACAAAATCATTGTAAATGCATTATTGCTTAGCAATGTTAATGGAGTGGAAATGATGGTAAAAATAAAATTATGCAGACTTTGAAACTTAGTTAAAGAAAATAAATATCTAGTGATTAAAAAGATAAAAGCAATTATAAATGATGGTATTAAAGCCGTGAAAGAGTTCGAAACAGTTGGTGGCACACCTTCTGGCATTTTGATGGTCCATCCTTTATTTTTTAGGAAAAGATATAACTTAGCTACTATTAATGCCACCAGAAAAGATGTAAACAGCCCTTTGGCTCCTAGCCAATCCGAAGGCAGTGAAACAATTGATGAAGATTTATCCGTATTAAATGGAGTGACAATTAAGAAACTAACTAATGCAATAATGCCTGCTTCAATACCGTATTTTTTATTTTCATTTCCACTTAATTCACAAAATTTATTTGCCACTAAAAAGACCGCGTATAAACTAAGAACATTGATAGTAACGTTAGCAGGAATACTAAGTATTGACTTGAGATTCAGTGAAACTAATAATTTTTGATAGGCAGGAATTTGAAGATTATTTATTAAACTTCCAATCGCACCTAAAATAATAATTGACATTGACGACAACAGACCATCAGAAATAGATTTGACATAAATATTATTTTGAATAGTCTGTGCACCTTTTAAAAACTTATCTTGTATTTTCATCTATAAACCTCCAATGTTTTTAGACAAAAGCTATTTAATTGCTATTAACTGATCAGCTATAAAATATTATTATCTATAAACAGTTGGCGTTCTATATGCAAAAGCCAGAACTTTTCTAACCATTTCACAGGTTAGCAATTTTGTAAGTTCTTAATTAATTAGCACAGAAAAATATTAAAATCAGCAAACCATTCTTTAGCTTTTGGCAATCAAAAAAACGTGCGAAATTTTCGCACGCTTTTAGAGTAAGTAAACAAACAACTATAAAATTATAAACTATAACCCAATTAAATGGGCAAAAACTGGAACTAACAGATTATCCACTAAAGCTGTCGCAACAACAGCCACTGCAGCAGTTGCTCCTTGCACAGAGCCCATTTCCAATGCAAAAGCTGAGCCGATAGTATGTCCTGCAGAACCTAAACCCAAGCCAGTTCCCAACGGATCACTATTTAAGTTGAACCACTTAACTAATTGTTTGCCTAAGGCGTAAATTACTACAGCATTAAGTATGCATGCCATAGCTGTAACAGAGGCATTGCCCCCAATAGCTTTTGTTATTGGCATTGCTACAGCAGTAGTAGCAGACTGACTTAGCATTGACTTTATTCCGACAGTATTTAAACCAACTGCTTTAGCGACAAGTGTTATTAAAGCCATTGAAATTAACGTACCAAAAACCAACCCTAAAAGAATAACCAGCCAGTTTTTCTTTACAACATCATTACGCTTATACAATGGTACTGCGAAAGCAATTGTAGCTGGCGTGATGAACCAGAAAATAATATCTCCACCTGGTTTATAAGCTTTAGCATAAACAGTAGCTGTTGAAACGTCAAAGCACTTAGCAAGGATAATTAGGATTGCTATTCCCAAAACCATTGCTACAAAGAGTGGTTGAAAAAGGAAAAAACCTTTTGATTTTTTGAACAGCCATTGTCCAGTTAAAAATACAATTAATGACAAGAAAACTCCAAATAATGGATTAGTAATATATTGCATTATTTAACATCCCCTACTTTTTTGTGATTAATAACAGTTAGTTGATTACTAGTTACTTTTCCTATAACCCAACTAAAGAATTTAGTTGTATAAGCAGTTACAACTAACAAAATGATTGTAGAAGCAATTACTACTATAATTAGTTGTATTCCCTCCTCTTTCATAATCTTTAAATTTGCAGCTAATGAGATTCCAGATGGAACAAACATAAAACTAATTAGTGAGATTAATGCACTGCCAAAAGAATCTACCCATTCAACTTTGATTACATGAAAAGTCAATAAAATATAAAGCAAAACTAATCCTATTACTGGAGTCGGTACGGGAAAAGACTTTGGCATCAAATCAGAAATTACTTGTGCCACAAACAAAATTGCAGCATAAATAAACATTTGTACTAAAATTGGAGCTGATTTTGTTTTTTCTTTTTTCATAAGATCGATTTCCTTTCTCATTTTCAGCTTTCTTGCTTTCAAGTAATAAGATAATAGAAAATGCGATTTTTGTAAGCGATTAACCCGTGAATTGCAAAAAATGACCTGTGAACTGCACTAAAGCAAATTCACAAGTCAAAATAAATTAGAACACTATTTACAAACCTAATTTTTGGTTCAATTCTTTGCGGTAAGATCGACCTACCTGAACTCTGGAATCATTATTCATAATCAACATCAATGTATGATTAAACCAGGGCTGAACCTCCTTGATATCTTCAATATTTACAATTGCATTTCTATGGACTTGTAAAAAACATGGATCCGTTAGCCTTTCCTTAAGCCAGGCCAGGGTTTTGCGTGTTTCGAATTTTTGCTTATTTGTTTCAATTGTTAATACACCGTTATTAACCGTTGCTGCTATTACTTCCAGTTTCTTAATAACCACGTTGCGATCTTGAAGCTCAATACTAAGAACGTCACTTTTTGACTTTTCTGGCTGTGCAGAATTTTTATTTTGACTGTTTAAAACTTTCACAGCCTTTTGCAGTGCCTGATCAACCCTCTCTTGTTCGAATGGTTTTAAGACATAGTCAAGTGCACCAACGTCAAAAGCCTTCACAGCATAATTATCATACGCAGTAGCAAATACAATCATCGGTGAATAGCTCAGTTGTTTCAATTCATCGGCCAGCTCAAAGCCGTTTTCTTCATTAAGCGAAATGTCCAAAAACAGCAAGTCAATTTTATATTTAAGCAAAGTTCCCTGTGCTTCTTTGATATCTTCTGCTTCATAGAGTTTAACGGTTTGATTATTTAAAACTGAACTTTTTTTAATCAAATAAGATAATTCAGTGCGGGCTAGTGGTTCATCATCAACTACCAAAATTCTCATTTTTAGCTCCCCTTTGACCTTCAAAATCACTTTTTTCAGCTTGTCTCAATGGTATCTCGGTTTTAAAAGTAGTTCCATTTTTACCAGTTTTGATATGCAATTGACTATTTGTGCCATATAAACCTATAAGACGCTTATTTAAATTATAGAGTGCTGTACCACTGCCGCCAGATTCACTTATTGGCTCTTGACCCAGCCTTTTTAAAATTTCCGGTTTAATACCAACACCATTATCACTTACTAAAATCTGCAAGTAATCTTTTTTTTGACTTAAATTAATGATAATTTTGTTACCAGTTTTTCTGCCTTTGAAGGCATGCTTGATAGCATTTTCTACAAAGATTTGTAAACAAAACGATGGCAGAAGCGTACTATCAGGCACACTGATTTGATAGTCAATTTTAAATTTATGCGGAAAACGCAGCTCCTCAATTCCAGTATAAGCACTAACATACCTTTTTTCCTGATCAAGGGTAATTTCTTTTGCCTGGCCATTTTTCAAACTTAATCTAAAAAATGTACTAAGCTGCATTAAAGCTCTGTGAGCTTCACTAACATCAACCCTCATTAAGGCTCCAATTGTATTAATTGCATTAAATAAAAAATGCGGATTAATTTGAACTTGTAATGCCCGAATTTCAGCTTCATTCACCAAACTGGTCTGCTGTTCTGCAATGCCAATAGCCAATTGTCCTGAAAAAATCATAGCAAGACCGCGAACCAAATTTTCTTCAACTACTGTCATTTCTTGTTCAGCACAAAAATAGAGTTTCAAAGCTCCAATCGTTTTTTTATTTACTTGCAGTGGGCAAACGATTGCAGATGTTAATGGACAATCCGAATGGGGACAACCAATTTCTTCTTTTGAATGTGCCAGTTTTTCATGTCCCGAAGCAATAACTGTTTTTGATAAATCAGTTATTACGGGCTCACCAGCAATGTGGTGATCTTGTCCAGCGCCAACATGAGCCAGTACATTAATGCGATCAGTTAAGCCTACCGCATCAAAATTAGTGTATTTTTTGATAATTTTACAGACATGTTCTGCAGAATCAAAGTCAAGGCCATGACGAAAATAAGGCAATGTTTTATTGGCCAATTCCAAAACATCTTTAGTTTGCACAGCTCTCAATTGACGCTCATTTGATAAATAAGTTTTCAAAATTTCAATGAACAAGCAAGAGCCAATTGTGTTTAACAATATCATGGGTACAAAAATTAATTTGATTAAGCCGAAACCATGAAATGCAAAAATAAATGCCATTTGAATCAGTTCTGCTAAAAAAGATAAAACTGCTACCCAAAAGGTTGAAGGATACAAATTATTTTTCTTAACCTTATCACCTAAAACGCCAATTAGATAGCCGATTAGAACCGAACTGACAATATAAAAATAATCCGAAAAGCCACCAAAAATCACACGGTGTAACCCACCCACTAAACCAACTAAAAGTCCTACATATGGTCCAGCAGTCAAACTTGCAGTAGTGATAACCAGCATCCGGGTATTTGCTATTGAATCAGACTGGGGTAATTCTGTCAGAATAAGTGGGGTAACTATTTCTTTTGAACTCGAAATTTCTACACCGGTGAGATTGGCAATGACAACGAAGAGTGAAAAAATGATAAATAACCAGATTTGCGATTTTAAGGTTCTTTTTTCAATTAAATCCCTAAAAAAGCGCATGTTAACAAGGAGAAACGCCAGAATCATAATAATACCCAGGCGTTCTGATAATAATATGAATAGGTTGAACACGTTTTTCTCCAATCCGTAAACTAAGCTGGAATTAACCTTTTATATCATATAAGTATGACAATTTTTTCAGCTTACGCAATAGAAATCGTATTCAACTGCTCAAAATGCCACTTGAAATGGTGAAATCCGTGCTTCAAATTCACTAAGATTTTTGAAACTTATTGCTTAAAAAATTTATTAAACAGATAAAAGACAATCGTCTAACTGATAATTTGCTTTTATCTATTTTCTGTCAAATGATACTATTAATAATATATTAATTGCTAAAACAGTTTAAAAGGAGAGAAAAATGAAACTAAAGAAATCGCTAATTTCAGTCATTGCTTTAATAAGCTTGGGGACAGTTGGGAATCTAGTCAACAATTCAGCAACTACTGTAGAAGCGAAAAAAGTACCAACCGTTTATCCTAAGGCAATACGGGGCAACTGGTATTTTTTTAATAAAGAAGATATAAATTATCCGTTCGTCACCAAAGAAACTTTTACTAAAACTAAAGTTACCAGAACATACTATTATGGCGAAAATCCGAAAAAAATGAAGATGGGAACTGATTCTAAATTTCTACATAAATATATCCCACATACTGCTACAGATGCACTTGGCAGCGATGATAATAAAGCTTTACACTGGGAGTTTCTAACTGGTTATAAAAATGAAGGCGGCCATAAATGGTTGAACGTAAAACCCTGAAACTCAACTAATGCCATTGGCGGTTACGAAGAAGATGGAGGTCTTTTTTACAACGTGTCGAAGCTTAAAGGACATCAAGTATTAACTGAGGCTAATGTTATGCATGGTAGCAAAATACACAATTGTGCTCACTGGTACCGTTCCAAGAAATTGGCCCGGAAATGGTCATTACATGAATATAAAGGATTTTTATATTAACGTTTTTATATAGTCAATATTTTTTAATTATACATCTGTAATGCAATAGAGTGATCTATATAATTAAAGGTATTCAGCTTATAAGCATTTATTTACAAACAAAAACTGCACTGAACTTTTTAAACAGATCAGTGCAGTTTTTGTATAATTCAATTAAATTTTGTTATTTATCTTCTTGTTGGTCAACCGGCTTTTTCCACAGTCCTAAAATGACACCAGCAACAATCGAGCCAATAATAGTAGCAACGAAGTAAAGCAAAATGTGGTTAGCAAGAGGAGATACCCAGAGACCACCGTGAGGTGCGGGAACGCCAATACGCCATAAGCCGACTAGAGCGCCACCGACAGCAGAACCAATGATACATGAAGGAATAACGTGACCAGCATCTGCCGCAGCAAATGGGATAGCACCTTCAGTAATGAAGGAAAAGCCTAAAATCCAGTTGGTTACACCAGCGCGACGTTCATCCACAGTATATTTATTCTTAAAGAAAGTCGTACCAATTGCAGTCGCAAATGGTGGTACCATGCCCCCAACCATTACAGCAGCCATCATTACAGCAGCAACAGTTGAATGAGGATCATTGGCAAAAGCACCTGAAGCAAAGACGTAAGCAGCCTTGTTGAAAGGTCCGCCCATATCAATTGACATCATGGCAGCTAAAATAGTTGTCAAAACTACCAAGTTTCCCGTACCCATTTGGTTTAAGAAATTAGTAATTGCAAAGTTAACGGCACTAAAGATTGGATTAACAATGTAGTACATAATAAGGGCTATGAAGAGCAGACTCAAAATTGGATAAATGAGCATTGGCTTCATCCCTTCAAGAGACTTCGGCAACTTGGCAAATAATTTCTTTAAGCCGACTACCAAGTATCCGGCAATAAATCCAGAAGCCAGACCACCTAAGAAACCGGCAGGTGATTTAGCATTAGTTACCACATTGGCAACATAAGCACCACCATATGCACCACTATAAACCGTGGCCATAAAACCACCGACAAAACCAGGCATTAAAGCAGGCAAGTCACCGATTGATTCAGCGATGTAACCTGACAAAATCGGCACCATGAATGCAAATGCCATGTTACCGGCATTGTTTAAGAAAATGAAAGCAGGAGATTTTGGACCACCAGCATAGTTTTCCACAATAAAGGAGATTGCCATTAAAATACCGCCACCGATAACAAATGGCAACATGTGGGAAACACCGTTCATTAAGTTTTTGTAGATTGAACCCCAGACGCCTTCTTTAGAGTTGTCACTTTCTTCATTACTCTTTTCACCATTAGAATGGTAAACGCTGGCTTTTGAATCTAAAATGTTATCGATCAATTCGTCAGGTTTGTTGATACCGTCAACAACTGGACGAGAAATTAAAGGCTTGCCATCAAAGCGGGGCATATCAACTTTCTTGTCCGATGCAATGACAACACCTTGAGCACGGCTAATTTCAGCAGCTGTTAATTTATCTTTGACACCTTCTGAACCGTTGGTTTCAATGCGAACATCAACACCGCGCTTTTTACCTGCCTTGATCAAAGCCTCTTGAGCCATATAAGTGTGGGCGATACCGTTAATACAAGCAGTGACACCAACAATTAAAGGCTTTTCTTCCTTATTAGATTCATTTGTACTTGCAGCCTGTTCTTTCTCGGCTTTCTTATCTTGATCCTTTTGTTTTTCAGCATCTTCAAAAAGCTGTATTACCTCTTCAGGTGTTTGCGCTTTTTTAAGAGCATTAACCAAATCGGGATCAATTAATAAACCAGATAACTTAGCTAGAGCTTCAAGGTGAGTGTTATCAGCACCGTCAGGTGCAGTAATCATAAAGAATAAATGAACCGGTTGACCATCAAGTGAATTGTAGTCAATTCCCTTTTCGCTTTTAGCAAAAAGCACACGCGCCTTGTTGATTGTCTTATTACGGGCATGAGGCATTGCAATTCCATCACCAATGCCGGTGGTAGATTCATTTTCGCGAGCCCAAATTGACTTGATGAATTCATCTTCGTCATTGACGATGCCGGTTTTGACTTCCAAGTCTGCCATTTCCTTAACAGCATCTTCCTTATTAGCCGCTTTAAGCGACATAATCATGGATTCAGGAGCCAAAATATCTTTAATTTTCATTTTAAATTCTCCTCAAATTACGAAATTTCTTCAACATTAATTTGCGGCAAAACCGCATCAATCTGACTTTTAACAGCTATATCTTTAGTAAAAGCTGTGGCAGCACCACAAGCCATACCAATACGAAAACTTTCGGCTGGATCTTTTGTTTTAACATAAGTGCCGACAAAGCCAGCTATCATTGAATCTCCAGCACCAACCGAATTAACAGCAGTTCCAACAGCTGCTTTGGCATGATAAAAATGTTTAGGCGTAATCAAGTAGCCACCTTTACCAGCCATGGAGACCATAACATTTTGTGCACCCATGTCAAGCAATTTGCGCGCACACTCTAGCATCTCCTGATCTGACTCAAATGTAGTTTTGAATAAATCAGCTAGTTCGTGATGATTTGGCTTAATCACAAGTGGCTTATAACTCAAAGTATCAAGCAAAGCCTGGCCAGTGGTATCAATTACAAATTCTGCCCCTGCTTCTTTAATAATAGGTAGAAGTTCCTTATAAAAATCAACCGGCAAGCTTGGTGCTAAAGAACCACTCAAAACCACAATGTCACCTTTTTGCAAATCGCTAAGATGTGCTTTAAAAGCAGTTATTTCCTGATCTGTAACATTGGGACCAGCAGCATTAATCTCTGATTCTTCTTCTGCGTGCACCTTAACATTAACGCGGGTCACGTCAGAAATGGTGACAAAATCATTAACAATGCGGCGCTGATTTAGCTGACGCACTAATTCTTTACCCGTAAAGCCACCAACAAAACCCCAAGCGGTGTTATCAATATCTAACTGGTTAAGAATTTGGGAAACGTTAATTCCCTTGCCACCTGCCAGAAACGTGCAGTTATCTGCGCGATTAACTTCACCACGGTTAACCTGTTCCAATTGGATCACATAATCCAAAGCTGGGTTAACTGTAACCGTATAAATCATTAGCATATCTCCTTCAGGTTAATTTTTGTGGGCAGTAAATTTTTGTCCTTTGCAGTTAAAGAAGTGGTTATTATTGTTACATCTTTTACTTTCGCAAAGGTAGCAAAACTACGCTCACCAATTTTAGAAGTATCGGTCAAAATGTATGCATGATTTCCCCGAGAAATTTCTATTTTTTTAATTGCCGCTTCTTCAGTATCGGGAGTTGTCAAATTGCCTTGGCAATCAAGTCCATTAGTGCCGATAAAACTGGCAGAAAAATTCATTTCTTGCAATTGCTGCAAAGCAGTCTGTCCGACTACTGCATGGGTATCTTCCTTTATTCGACCACCTAAAAGTATGGTCTTAATTCCGTTATTAAGAGCACAAAGTGCAGTCTCTAAACCATTAGTCACAATCGTCACTCCTGGAATCATCGCAATAAAAGGAACCATTTCATATGTTGTAGTACCTGCGTCAATAAAAATGTAATCATCTTTATGTACATAGTTTTTAACAGCATATTGAGCAATCAGCTTTTTAGCATCGTGATTCATTGAAAAACGAATATGTTGAGACACATCATGAGTAAAATTTTTGACTGATTGCGCACCACCATGTACCCGTTTAATCAGACCTTTTTCTTCCATCTGGTTAAGATCACGTCTAATCGTTGACTCAGACGTTGAGGTCAATGAACAAAGGTCACTTACCCGACACAAACCATGCTGGTTAACGTAATCTTCAATTACTTTTTGTCTTTCCGGCGTTAGCATACATTTCACCCCAGACAGTATTTTATTCGCTTTAGCATTTAAAATCAATCATTTTCAATCACAATTCATCATTTTCTTGCAAAAACGTTCATTTTTAGCTAAAAATAATGGTTGTCCATGATAAACCTTAATGTCTTCAATGGTAATTTGCCACAGAGGACATAAATAACAGCTAATGTGTTTACTTAAAATTTTTGCTCTAATTAAACCCATAGAATTGGTCCAACCACGAGTGTGGTAAAATTAAAATATTACATTATAAAAAGAAAGGTTATAAATTTAGTTATGAAAGGTAAGCAGACTCCTCAATCATATCCCAAGATTTCTAGTAAACACCATATGAGAATTCACTGGAAAGAATTTTTCAAAAGTTCAGATGATACCTTAGTCAAAGATATCACCTTGGTAGAAAAAGGGTCTTTAGTCGGAAGAATTGGTATAATGCTGCTGCAATGCGGTACTGGAGCCTGGCGGGTTCGTGATTCGATGAATACTATTGCACGTGCACTTAAAATCACATGTTCAACAGACATTGGCTTGGTAACTATTAGCTATACCTGCTTTGATGTTGACAACAAGTCTTACTCACAGACTCTTTCCTTACCAACTACAGAAGTAAATATGAACAAGCTCAATGAAATGGAAGAATTTGTCCGTAAATTTGAAACTGAAAATGATTATTTGACTATTGGAGCAGTTCACCGCAAACTGAATCAAATTGAACGCCATACTCAAAATTATCCTTTAATCATTTCCGCTTTGAGTGCCGGTCTGGCCTGTGCTAGCTTTATTTTTCTACTTGGTGGAGGAATACCGGAAATGTTATGTACATTTTTTGGAGCCTTAATTGGAAACTATATTCGTCAACTTTTAGGAAGAAAAAAAGTCACTCTCGTTGCCAAAATTGCTGTTGGGGTAGCTGTTTCCTGTGCCGTATATTTTATCTGTTTTAGATTAGGCACAATAATTTGTGGTTGGAGCAATAATCATGCATATGGCTACATTGGTTCAATGCTTTATGTCATTCCTGGATTCCCCTTTATTACTTCTGGTCTTGATATGTCAAAACTTGATATGCGGTCAGGACTTGAAAGGCTGGCCTATGCAATACTAGTTGTCATGATTGCGTCAATGGTAGGCTGGGGGACGGCTACCATACTCAACTTATCACCGGGTGCAATGCCAAAAATTTCTCTTAGTCCAACATTACTAACAGTTTTCAGAATAATTTCAAGTTTCTGTGGCGTTTTCGGATTTTCGATTATGTTTAATGCCAAAGTATCAATGGCAACTGTAGCAGCAGCCATTGGGGCCTTAGCGAACACTTTGCGACTTAGCTTAGTTGAATTTAATCACATACCGGCCGCCTTAGCAGCGTTCACCGGAGCACTATTAGCAGGACTGATTGCCAGCTTTGTGCGTGATAAAGTTGGTTTCCCTCGGATTGCAATTACCGTTCCTGCAATCGTAATAATGGTTCCCGGTTTATACATGTATCGAGCCGTCTTTAATTTTGGTATTACTAATATTAATGTCGGGGCTTATTGGATTATGGATGCTTTAATGATTATTACTGCCCTTCCAATCGGTTTACTTACCGCTCGGATTTTAACGGACGCAAAATGGCGCCATTGTGACTAAGTTCATTCAAGGAAAATTCTTTTTACCTAACTAGATTTTTAGTTAGGTATTTTATTTGCATCTAGGTTTATTAAGAACATATATTCAAAAGATCTCATATTTGTTCGTATCTTTCCATGTTTTTATTATCAAAATTATGCTAAACTAAAATTGCAAATATAAAATAAGAACATTGTTAAGGAGGATTATATGAGTTCAGTCGTTACATCTGAATTTACCCGTGGCCTGCCTAAAGCCGAATTGCACTTGCATATTGAAGGCACTCTAGAGCCAGAACTGAAACTAAAATTAGCTAAACGCAATCATGTCGATATAGGTCAGACAACCATCGCAGATGTTCAGAAGACGTACAATTATCATGACTTAGCATCATTTTTAGCTGTGTATTACCCAGCAATGAATGTTTTACAAACTGAAGAAGACTTTTACGACTTGGCTTGGGACTACTTAACTAAAGCTGCTGCCAATAATGTGCGGCACGTTGAACTCTTTTTTGATCCCCAAGCTCATACCAGCCGTGGCATTCCCTTTGAAGTCGTTCTAAACGGACTTTATCAAGCTACGATAGATGCGCGGGCATTAAACGTTGACGCTCATTTGATCATGTGCTTTTTACGTGATTTTTCAAAGGAATCAGCTAGAAAAACACTTCAGGAAGGCCTGAAATACAAGGATAAAATTATTGGCATTGGACTTGATTCTGATGAACACAATAATCCTCCTCTAAAGTTTGCCCGGCAATTTGAAGATGCAGCAGCTACTGGACTTCATATCACCACTCACTGTGATATTGATCAAAAAGATTCAATCGAACATATTCGTCAAGCTTTAGAAATTATGGAAGTTGAACGTCTTGATCACGGTACCAATATCGTAGAAGATCCAGATTTGGTAGAATTAGCAGCCAAAAGACAGATTGGCTTAACATCTTGTCCTCTGTCTAATAGCTTTGTGTCACCAGAGATGAAAGGTAAAGAAGTAATTGACCTTTTGAATGCAGGAGTCAAAGTGTCAATTAACTCGGATGATCCAGCCTATTTTAAGGGTTATATTAGTGATAATTACTATGCTTTAGCGCAAAAATATGATCTTAGCAAAGATCAAATAGTGCAACTTGCTAAAAATTCTTTTGAAACTTCTTGGATAAGTCAACGACAAAAGCAATTATATCTAGATGAAATTGATCAATTTGTAAAAGCAAACTCATAACTTAAAAATACAAACAAAAAGGCCAGCTCATATTAAATGAGTTGGCTTTTTCGCTGGTATAATGTTTTATTTTATCTCTTAGAAATTATTTTTTTGATTATTTTACTTCTGAGCTGCAATTGCTTTGATTGCATTACGTCCTGAAAAGATGCAATACCCTGCATGTGTTCCCGGAATATTAACACCGTAAGTGTCACCATAAAGAACTGCAGAGCCATCGCCACCAATAGCATACAAACCTTCAATAGGTCTGCCCTTTGTATTCAAAACTTCGTTATTGGTGTTTACGCGTAGTCCGTCACCGGTAGTGTAGGCACCAACGACCAATTCAATTGCATAAAATGGTCCCTTGCCATCAACTGGCAACATGTATTTAGCCGGCTTATGGAAATCAGTATCTTCACCGTTGGCAGCCATTTCATTATAATGTTTGACATACGCAACTAAGTTAGGGGTATCAATTTCTTGAGCAAGTTCTTCTAAAGTTTCTGCCTTGTGCAAGTATTCGCGACCATCTTTTTCAGCCTGCTCAATGTCAGCACGTAAAGTTGGATATCTGTCTTCTGGAACAAACGGTTTCATCGACCTTGGATATGACTTGTCAGTAAAGTCATCCAAAATCTTTTGACTAAAGATACAGAAAACCCGGTCCTGACGGTTCATTGAATTGCCTTCATTTGCCCAGTTAACTACAGCTGCGCTTTCATCGACAAAACGTTCACCGAGTTCATTGACCCACATTTGTGGTTGATCACAAACTGAACTCCAGATGGCTGTACCCCAAAGCTTGAATGAAGGGACAGTCTTATCTTTCAATTGGCCACCAAACATCATGGCCATTCCCGTAAAGTACTTTTTAGCACCTAACTTCCAAGCTAGTCTCAAGCCATCTCCAGTATTTTTACCAGAGTTAACCGGGATAATGTTATCAGGATTTTGGTGTGGCGTACTTTCTAATAATTTCTGATCATTTAAGTATCCACCTGTTGCCAAAACAACGTTTTTAGCGTTAATCACTTTCGTCACTTTTTCAATGACATTAGTTAACGTAACATCATAAGTGCCGTCTGCATTTTTCTTTAAGTCAGTCACTCTCGTTAATGTAGCAATGGTTATGCCCTTCTTTTTAGCATACGGTTCTAAGCCATTATGAATGGCATCATGACCCTTGCCCTTAAACAAGTGCCAAGTTCTTGCACCAGAACCTAAATTAGCAACCATTCCGATTTCGGCGCCGTGGTCTTCGAGCCATGAAACATTTTTACCGGCATTCGCAATATACTTTTGCCACATTTTGCCGTCAGCCTTGTAATGCGAATAAGTTAATTCCTCTTTAAGTAATTCTTCCTTATCAAGAGTAGCATTATCCTTCTTTTGCATTTCGGAATCAGCAGCAAAAACTCCTTCAACATAATTACCAGTGCCGCCTGTTGTTTGACCTTTTTCAACAAGCAAGGTTTTCAAATTATTATCAACAGCTTCATCTGCAGCGGCAAAGCCTGCAAGTCCTGCCCCTACAATTACTACATCGTATTTTTCTTGCGTCATAATTTATTCCTCTAGTAAAAAATCATGTATAAATAAGTTAATTCATACATGATTTTTGCCATAACCTACTTACCGGCTTTGGCAGTTTCAGCCGCATCGATTCCAGCTAGTCTACCAGAAATATATGCAAAGCCTAAAGTACCACCTTCAAAATCAACGTATGCTTTACCATACATTCCCGACGCATCAGCACCAGCTACGTAAAGGTTTGGTACTGGTTCACCATTTGGAGCTAAAGCATGCATTTTTTCATCAATGGTTGCACCACCAAGAGTGCCCAGGTTACGAGCGATGAATTTTACAGCGTAAAATGGACCCTGCTCTACTGGAGTCATTCTCTTAGTATCAGAGAAGAACAAGTCGTCTGCGCCTTTCTTCTTAGCGTTATTGTATTGCTCAACTGATTTGGCCAAATTATCTTTGTCAACACCCATCTTTTCAGCTAAATCTTCTATGGTGTCAGCAACAAAAATAACATTGGTTGAAGCCAGTTTATTCAATAATGAAGTAAAGTCGGTCTTTTCGTGTTCATGTTTGATGCTTTCTTCAGTATCAGTTGGAAAGTTAAATTCCATGTAAAACTGACGATGATTCTTCCACTTGCCATAGTGGTCTTCAATTGCGACGGTTCCACCTTCTTTAATTTTATCCAGCATTGCCTGGTCAAAGACAACAAACTCAGTTTGTTGTGGTTGTTCTGACAATTCTGCACCATGAACAGCGAAATCTAGTGCATGAGTTTCACTGGCATAACGTTGACCACGGTTGTTAACACGTAAGTTAGGAAAATCAGCTAAGGCATTAACAGGCATCCAGTTTGGACCAACAATTTTAGCCATTTCGCCAATATCTTTATCACTAAAAGTTTGCCAGAAGTAATGAGTGGAACCATTAATATGGTGAGCAGTACCTGCATCCCATGCCATGTTCAAGCCATCACCGGTGTTTTGCAAAACTTGACCTTGTGTGCTAACATCGCCAAGATACTTTTTGCGCATTTCAGGACTGCCACCAAAGCCACCAGTTGCAATAACAACTTTCTTAGCATTAACGTGAAGAGTTTTTTCATCGCTCTCGGCAATCAAACCAGTAACTTTACCCTCACTGTCTTGCAGCAATTTTTTACCGGCAAAACCAAAGTACATATTGCCACCGATTGACTTGAATTTTTCAATTAGTTTGGTTACGGCCTTAGTACCGCCTTCTTGATAACCATGAAGAGTAGCTGGCATGCCAATATGGTCATAACTGCCACCTGTACCAGCATCAACCAATTTCATGATTGCGCCGTTTTCATTTAACCAGTCAACCGTCTTACCTGCTTCATCAATAATGCGGCGCACAAGAATTGAGTTCATGTAGCCTTGAGAAGCATCCATGTATTCGTCATAGAGCCACTTTTTAGAAACAACCGCATTTTGATCTTTTTGTTGTTGACTGTCACTGGCAAACATACCACCAGCAAAAGTAGTTGCACCAAGTGGAGAAATAGTTTTTTCAAACAAGGCTACACTTGCACCATGTTGACGAGCTGCTAAAGCAGCTGCCACACCAGCACCACCGGCACCAACTACTGCAACATCAACGTCAATAGTTTCTTCCTTCTTGCCAGCAGTTTGACCACCATTTTCTTTAAGGGCATCAAAGTCAACTCCTGCCTTGTTCAGAGCCTCTTTAACGCCTTCAATAATACCGTGTGAAGTTTCAGAAGCACCAGAAACGACATCAACATCGACTGATTGCTGATCCACAATTTTTTGCGCCATTTTCTTAAATGCGTTATCAGCCAAACTGTCGGGAGTATATTTATCTAACGGTTTAACATTTACTATCTTGTCTGAGTCAACTTCGACTTCAAGGTTGATTTGACTTTCCTTACCTTGACCAGAACCGGTATACTTTCCTGGGTTTTCGGTTATTTTTTTTGTCATATAAATGACCCCTTTCACTTTAAAAAATCTTATTCAGCATGACGACGAGCAGCGTTTGCGTCTGGTAAAACTGCCAGTACGATAATTTGCACTACAAATACAAGACCTTGAATAATAAAGGTTAATGCATAGTTCTTACCGGCAATTGAGGAAATGATAACTGGAAGGAAGAATGATAATAGCAGTGATACTGTACCAACAAGTCCACCAGCACTACCAGCGTTCTTAGGACCGATCTCTGGGAATGTAATTGGCATAGCCTGCATAATAGGACCAGTCATAGCGCCAAATACGCCACCAAGGACTAGTGCAATGCTTAATGGCATTCCTAATGGAATATACCAAGTGATGGCCATCAACAAACCACCTAGAGCAGTAATAACAATCATCATTGGTTTAGCCTTTTTGGCCTTGTTAATAATTGCTGGGCCAAAGAGTGAACCTGCTAAACTACCAATAGTAGCAACAGAAGCAACCACACCAGCAGCTGCAGGAGTCATTCCCCTGGCAGCAAATGCTTGCGGCAAAATGCCAGAAAAGGCTTCACTAGCACCCATACCAAAACCAACGGCTAAAGCAACGTACCAAGTTTTCTTACTTTTAGCAGCAGCCTTAAAGTATTCAAATGTTGACTCAGATTTGCCTTGTCCTGTTTGGGGTTGTGGAACCTCTTCACCCTTAGGAGTGTCCTTAACAAAGATCATCCAGCAAACAGCTAAAACTAATAGTACAGTTGATGAAAAGATATATGCCTTTTCAACAGTCGGGAACAAAGAACTGGTAGCTTGGGAAAGCATAATTCCAACGCTAGCAGAAGCAAAGAAGACACCCATAGCTGTATTAGTATCTTGTTTAAACCAGGTACCAAAGATTTTCAGAGTATTAGCATTTAACAAAGCCATATAAACTCCGAAAAGTAACAGGGTTAAAAACATTGTGACGAAGTTTTTAGCAAAAAGGCGACCGTATGCACCTAGTACTGAGATAACCAAACCGAAAGAAACGATTTTCTTAGCTCCAAACTTATCAGCAAGAGAGCCGGCAGGAATACTTAAGAAAACTGCAACGAGCATTGGTGCCATTAATAAACCTTGAAATTGTGCTGGTGAAATATGCAGTTCTGGCATAATTTGGACAGCTAAAGCAGAAATCTGAAATTGAATATAACTACTAATTGCGTCAAGCAAAGCAGCTATTGCTAAGATTACCCACCTATAATTTGAAAGCTTAGGTAACTGTTTTTCATCCATGATATATAAAAACTCCTTTTATGATAAAAACTAATTTTCAGCAGCATATTGTCCGGCTAAACGACCAAAGGTCTGGGCGTGACTGCAAGTAAGGCCAGGAATTCTATCTGGATAACTGCCCCAGAAGAAACCACCACTGGCATTACCGGCTGCATAAAGGTGAGGAATTGGATCACCATTCTTGTCAATGACTTCCATCTTAGTATTGATCCGTAATCCATCCAGAGTAGCAAGTAAGCGTCCGCCCATGATGACGCCATAATATGGTGCTTTATCTACTGGGAATAATCTGAACTTTTCTTTACCAAAGTCTGTATCCTTGCCTTGTGCGCACATCTCGTTATAACGTTTTACAGTTGCAACTAACGTATCTTTTGGCAGGTTCAATTTTTCAGCTAATTCTTCAATCGTATCTGCTTTCTTAACTAGGCCGTCGTCAATTCTGCGTTGAATTTCTTCTTTGTTTTCCTCAGTATTGTAAATACCAGGCCAGCCTAAACGAGAGCAGCCTTGAGTATCAAATTGTGCCAAGTGATCCATAGTATCTTCAGACCAAATCTGTGCTTCCAGGTAGCCTGGTTGCTTAGCCATCGCATTAATATCAAATTGGTAAGGAACACTTTCGTTGCCGAAACGCTCACCTTTTAAGTTAACTTTTAGTAGTGGATAAGCACCCATCCAGAAGTAGCCTGGATCTTTAAAGTCGATGACATAATGGTCTTCAGCCTTAGTGCCAACAGGAACTGCACCACGGTCAAAAATGATTTCAGCTGGTTCTTCATCGCGAGCGGCTCCGACTTTAAGACCAGCAAGAATACCTGAACCATCATCACGAGGTCCATCTGAATAAACATTCTTCTTGTAGCCAAGTGGATCCCATTTCTTCATTAATTCAACATTGGCACCGTAACCGCCAGTACAAATGATGACACCCTTATTAGCTTTATATTCAGTCTTTTCGCCACTTCCGCGATCACTGGTAATTACACCAGTAACTGCACCACTATCATCTGTCACTAATTCTTCTAATCTAGTGTTGTATTTAAGGGTTACTCCTAATTCTTTAACTTTATCAATTACCCAATCGCCATAATGAGCCCAGCCATTATCAGGTGTTGCAATTGCTAACTCAGTATTGAAAGCTGTATTAACAACAGTTTCATAGTGGGCATCCTTTTGTGGTCTCAAAACGCCACCATTTGGTTTCAAAATATTATCTTCAAGCCAATTGGCAGTTTCATCTGCATGATTTGCCCAAGTCCACAATAAACGTTCATCAACGTTATCTTGGAAGAACAAGGTTAAAAAGTTCATTAGTTTAGCTTTATCAACTTTAATTCCTGCTCTTCTTTGGGCGTTACTGTCCAGCGCAGCAAAGAATGAACGGAATAAAAATCTTGAACTTCCTTGCTTATCAATCAGGAGAACTTTTGCTCCCTTTTCAGCAGCAGCACAAGCCGCCATAGCGCCAGAATTGCTTGCACCTGCAATAATGACATCATAAGTATTTTCCATTTTTATACCTCACTTCTTTAAACAAATCCTTTAACCGTTTTCATAATACTATGAATCAAGTGAATTAATGCACCATATTTAGAATTAAGAATTACTAAATGGAATACAGAACATAACAGTTTAAAAAGCCAAAATAAAAAATGCTTGTAATATCAACGTTTACATGCTGATTACAAGCATTCCAAAAACAAATTTTATTTGTGCATTACTTATTTTTATCCTCAGATAAATATTCGTTTATTGCTTTTTTCAATGTACTGGCCACTTTTTCAAGTACAGAGTCGTTAGTAAAGCTTTCCATGTATGCGATTCCATATGGTGAAATATCATGATAATCAATGGGAATATACTTGATTCCCTCTGATTGATAATCCGCAATAAAGTTAGGCAATATGCCATAACCCCAGCCACCTCTAACATAAATATCCATGGCCAAGAAATCTTGCACAAATTTGATATGTTCCATACCTAATTTATTGATTAAAGCAGTTTGAAAATTCAACTGCACGTTTAAAGTACTGTTAGGATCAAGCAAAAATATGTCACGATCAATTAAATCTGAAATAGAAATTTTAGATTTTTCTGCTAAAGGAGAACCTTTCGGACAAGCAGCAACCACTTTACCCTGAACCATTGGTTCAAAGTGAATATCTTCAACAACATCAACATCTTCTCGTGCAATTGCACATAAATCAACGTGATGGTTGAGAAGTTCACCAATAGAATTATTGAGTACAAAGACAAACTGGATATTCAAGTTACTTCCAGATTCACGCAGTCTTCGTAAAAAAATTGGCAGAATTTTTTGTTCAAATGGTGTATCGCAGACTCCTATTCTTAAAAGCGTTTCGGGGTCATTCTTTTTGCTTTGCAAGTATGCTACCGTGTAATCCATATCATCTACCACATTGCGAGCAACACGATAGAAATACTTGCCAGCGCTTGTTAAGGAAATACGGTGATGAGCACGATTGATTAAAGTTACTCCCAGAGTGTCCTCGAGATCCTTAATATTTTTAGAAACTGCCGACTGGGAAAAATTTAAGCGCTCTGCGGCGATAGTAAAACTGGAATTATCTATGGCCTTAATAAAACAGCGTAATTGAGTGAAATTCATTTTATTACCTCATCAAATTAGCAAAATTTTCTTCCTGTGTATATTATACTAAAAATTAACATACTTAAAAAAGACTGTCCCATCAATTACTGTCATGACCCTTTTTAACAATACCTACTATTTTATTTTACTTAGCGCATCCCTAACTGCGTCTTTGAGACCGCGTGATGAACTCGAAGCACCACTGACTGCATCAACATCAACAGTATTTTCCTGAACCATCTTAGAAGGCAGAGTCTTAATGGCTTTCAAACCATAGTCATCCGACTCAGCTTGTTTCAAAACTTCAATATTCTTTAGGTTCTTTTGCTCATCAACAGTTACCCGTACAACTATTTCATCACCCATGCCTTTAGTAGATTTACCAATGTATTGGTTCTCTCCTGTTTCATAGGTTTCATGTTTAAGATCTGAAGTTAAATGCTTTTCATGCATAGTAGCACCGCTTGCTGCATCGGTTGCTTCATCAACCTTTGGTTTAGCCGCATTTTCTCCAGCAATCTTGCCCCAAATCAAACATTCTGCCAAGTTATTGCCGCCTTGGTATTGGTTAGCACAGATACCACCAAGTTCACCAGCAGAATAAAGATTAGGGATAGCTTTGCCTCTGGTATCCAAAATTTCCGCATTCTTATTTCTTCTTGGACCACCTTGAGTGTTAAGCATTGTCTGCTCCAATTTGACGGCATAAATTGTATTACCGTCAAACGCACGCAAAGTAGCTGGATCTCTTCTAAATTCGGGATCGTCTTGTTCTTGACATGCTTTATTAAAACGATTGAGAGTATCAGACAAAACTGCCGGTTCAACCCCAATTTTATCGGCTAATTCTGAAACAGAGTCAGCCTTGATAACATTTTCTGTGTACGGCTTGTAATCACCAATAATTTTATCATTATCTAATTCATGCTTTTTGGTTTCATCAAAAATCAAGTATGGGTGTTCTTGGTTTAGTGGTATTTTCCATTGGCCGTGATTCTTGATGTGACCGTGACGATTTTCTTCTGCTTCATTAAAGTATCTGGTACCGTCATCACCTATAACAAAAACACTACCAGTAGAAACAGCTTCATTTTGAGCTCCCAGCATTAAACGGCCACGTTGGCCTTTCGGCACTGCAAAAGCCATGCCATGAAGCAAACCCAAAGACTCAAAGTTGTGCAAATGCCAAAAGTCAGCACCAACTTCTTGAGCCATTCGCAAGCCATCACCTTTGTTATAAAGGGTACCTAACGGTGCGAGTCTTTTTGCCCCGATAAAGTCTTCAATCATTCTTTGGTTATTTTCAAAGCCACCAGTCGTCATGACAACACCATTTTTAGCTTGCACCTTTAATAGTTTGCCGTCGCGTTTAATGACCATACCATAGATCTTTTTGCTTTCCGGATCCTGAATTAGCTCTACAGCAGGTGTGCCATATAAAACATCAATTTGGTCTTGCCGCTTAATTACCTGCTCCTTCAAAATTTGCCATAAAGAAGCGTCAAACCAATGTTTAGTGACAGTGGTAAAGTCATAAGACTCTGAACCCTCAAACTCAGGAAATTCTCTGAAAGCATAACTTTTATCCGGCGCATATTCTTTAGCACTGTTAGGTTTGACTCCTAAATATTGGGAAACATATTGCGGTGTATTAACCATCCCCTCAACGTAGGTATCGATCATGTCTTCATCAAGTTCCATTGGTGCAGTTAGTTTCTGATAATACTTTTTCAATTCATTAAAGTCATTTCCAGTACCAATTAATTGAGCTGAATAACGAGTATTACCGCCTTCATGACCCTCTGGAGCCGAATCAACCAGCAATACTTTAGCATCATGGTCAGCTGCAAACCGCGCTGCAGTAGCGCCAGCACCGCCAAAGCCTAAGACAACAACATCATAATTTGCATCCCATTCAAAGTTTTTATGATAAATCATATTAATCTCCTCATTAATTAAATCGTTTTCATTTAACAAGTTAATTTTATCACGTTATTTTTTAACAAAATAACAAATTCACAAAACAATAACTAATTATTAATAAATGTAATTTAACTCATAATTACTGTTAAAATAACTTGACTTAAAGTACACATTAAGTACTAAAGTAATCGTATAAATCAGGTAAAGGAGAATCAATATGGACGATCACAAAGATGATGTGCAAAATGGTATTTTTGCTTTGGGTGAAAAGAATACTGCTTATCAAAAATATTTTATTGGCCAGAGTTACCTGCAAAGCTTGGTCAATGATCCTAAGATTAACGTAAGCGTCTCAAACGTTAGTTTTGAACCGGGTTGTCGCAACAACTGGCACCAACATATGGGCGGCTTTCAAATTTTATTAGCTACAGCTGGCGAAGGCTGGTATCAAGAAGAAGGAAAGAGTGCACGTAAATTACATCCGGGAGATGTAGTAGTTGTTCACGACGGTGTTAAGCACTGGCATGGTGCTACCAAAAAAAGTTGGTTTGCGCATATTGCAATCACTGCGGGAACACCAAAATGGCTGGAGCCAGTCACAGATGAAGAATATGAAAAATTGGAGGATTAAAAATGAAAAAGCAAACAGCCGGTAGAGATAATTTAGGTGATTTTGCACCTAAGTTTGCGGAATTGAATGATGATGTTTTGTTTGGTGAAGTCTGGTCAAGAGAGGACAAGTTGTCTGCACGTGACCGTAGTTTAATTACTTGTGCCGCATTAATGGCACAAGGAGCTTTTCCTCAACTTAAATCACATATGATTATTGGAAAAAAGAACGGCATTACGAAAGACGAAATGGTCGAACTGATTACTCATTTGGCATTTTATTGCGGCTGGCCGAAGGCTTGGTCTGCTTTTGATTTGGCAAAAGAAATTTTCACTGATTAAAATCTTAATTTAAAGCAGCTGGCCCTTTTGCTTGGCTGCTTTTTTATGTCTAAAATCTATGGTCTTTAACGGTTTCTGCATCCCTAATTTTATGCTAACCTGTAGAAGTATTAATTAAAGAAATCACAGGAGCAAAAACCTATTATGAGTAAAAAAATTCTGATCTTACATACTGGTGGCACCATTTCAATGTCAGAAGATGAAAATGGAAAAATTAAGCCTAACAGTCAAAATCCCTTGGCTGACCTCTCTTTAAACATTAATGACGATGTCCAGATAGTTACTGAAGAAATTTTCAACTTGCCTTCTCCTCATATGACACCAGAGCACATGTTGCAACTTTCTTTGCGTATCCGCCAAGCAGAAGCCGAAGGTTTTTTCGGGGCAGTCGTGACTCACGGCACAGACACCCTGGAAGAAACAGCTTTATTTTTAGATTTAACCATTTCCAGTAAAATGCCTGTGGTAGTAACCGGAGCTATGCGCTCTTCTAATGAAATTGGCAGCGACGGACTGTACAATTTCAGAACCGCAATCATGGTAGCCAGTTCTGATGTTTCTATTGGCAAAGGTGTTGTAGTTGTGATGAATGATGAAATTCATCCAGCCCGTTATGTTACGAAGACCCATACTACAAATGTTGCTACTTTTCGCACAGCCACATTTGGTCCTATAGGAGTTGTATCCGAAGGTCACGTTAATTACGTGCAAACCATCAATCCCCAGCAACACTTACCAATTGACCACATTATTTCAAATGTTTATTTAGTAAAGGCCTATGCAGGAATGGGACCAGAGATCTTTCAAGCTCTAAACAAGCCATCAACAAACGGGTTAGTAATTGAAGCTTTAGGTGCCGGTAACATGCCACCCCAAACATTACCTGAATTGCAAAAACTGCTTGATAATGGAATTCCCCTGGTATTGGTTTCCCGTTGTTTTAACGGTATTGCTGAACCAGTTTATGATTATCAAGGTGGCGGTGTCGGATTAGCCAAAATGGGCATTATCTTCTGCCGCGGCCTCAATGGACAAAAAGCCAGAATTAAGCTCTTAGTTGGTTTAAGTGCTGGTCTGAAAAATGAGCAATTAAAGAAATACATTAATAATTAAATCAGCAATGAAAACCATCTTCATATAAAGATGGTTTTTTCTTGCAAAAATTAGTAATTATTTGTAAAATGACCATTGGTCATTATTGAATGAAAGGAGTATATCTGCCATTATGTATGTCTTGACTCCCAAAGAAAAAGAAGCAAAAAAACAGCTAATTGCAGCTGCTGCCAGCAAGCTATTTCAAAAAAATGATTTTAACCAAATATCTATGGCGCAAATTGCCCATGAATCTGGCGTTGCCAAAGGCACACTATTTAATTATTTTAAAACTAAAGAAAATATCTTTATGTACTTATTGCTTTCTGGTTACCAAGATTACCTCACGGAAGTTCTTCAGCGTTTTCAAAAAACTGAAAATATCACTTCTTGGGCTGATTTTTCCTCTTTTATACTAGAGCAAAACCACTTGTTAATTAGTCAGAGGACAGATTTATTACGTCTTAACGCGTTACGTGGTCCAATTTTAGAAACTGCCGCTGACAGAGAACAGACATTGGCTGGTCGCGAAAAACTCTATGAAATAAACAGGAAACTGGGACAAGCAATAGCCGAGAAAATTTCACTGCTTAGCGTTAAGCAAGCCAGTCACCTTTTCATCATTCAAAGTGCAATTATTAGCGGACTAATGAATATGATGAACCTGGATGAGTTTCACCATGATCAATTACCCGTTGATTTTAAAGTTTTTCAAATCGACCTCGAACAAGAAGCAAATCAATTAATGCTCTTTTATTTACAAGGCTTAGAGCAAAAACTGGAAGGAGCAAAACAAAATGAAACTTGCTAATATTAGAAATTTTGCCATAATTGCTCATATTGATCATGGTAAATCAACATTAGCTGACAGAATTATGGAACAAACTGATACTGTCAGCAAAAGGCAGTTAAGTGACCAACTTTTGGACAGCATGGAAGTTGAACAGGCTCATGGTGTAACAGTCAAATCAAGATCAGTGCGTAACTTTTATCAAGCGGATAACGGTCAGGAATACGAATACAATTTAATCGATACCCCAGGGCACGTTGATTTTTCTTACGAAGTTTCTAAAAGTCTGGCTGCCAGTGATGGCGCTATTTTACTAGTCGATGCAACTCAGGGTGTACAAGCACAAACCGTAGCCAATTTGCGTTTAGCTTTAAAACATAATCTGACTATCATTCCGGTGATTAACAAAATTGACAATGCAGCGGCAGACGTAGAGGCAACGGAGGCACAAATACGTGCGCTGCGTCCCGAATTTGCTGATGTGGATATTTTAAAAATTTCTGCTAAAACAGGAGAAAATGTTCATCAAGTATTAGAAGCAATTTACCAAAAAATACCGGCTCCTCAGGGAAAACCCGATGCAGCACTTAAGGCACTGATTTTTGACTCACAGTATGATTCCTACCAGGGAATTATCGCGGATGTCAGACTAATTGATGGTCAATTAAAGAACCAGCAAAAATTGCAACTAATGCAGGGCGGCAACACATTTAATGCGCAAGCAATAGGGATTTTCACACCAAACATGCAGCCAGTAAAAGAATTAAATGCGGGAGAAGTCGGCTATATTGTGACTGGAATTAAAGATGTCGCCAGTGTCCAGGTTGGCGATACCTTAACCACTGCAGAAAATCCTACTAAAAATGCCATTCCCCATTTTAAACCAGCGCAATCAATGGTTTACGCCGGTTTTTATCCTAAAGGAGATACCAGTTATGAAGCTTTAAAACAAGCTATTAGTAAGCTAGCTCTCAATGATTCCGCTTTTCATTATGCGCCGGAACAGTCTGAAGCTCTTGATGCTGGCTTTCGCTGCGGTTTCTTAGGCATTTTTCACTTGCAAATAATCCAGGAACGACTGCGGGATGAATATCACGTGGAAGTATTAACCACTGCACCGAATGCAACCTATCACGTTTATCTCAAGCAGCCTCAGCCTAAGCAGGAATACCTCACTATCACCAATCCGGCTAAATTTCCTGACTTTTCTGAAATTGATTACGTCACTGAATCTTATGTCAAAGCAGTCATTACTACGCCCAATGAATATTTAGGAGCAGTCATGAAATTATGTGACCAGCATTTTGGGGAAATGGTTGACTTGGACAATCAACAAGATTTAGTCACATTAACATACAAACTACCTGTTTCCGAAATTGCCTATGACTTTTTCAACAGCTTAAAATCAATTACTCATGGGTTTGCGACGCTTGATACCGAATTTCTGGATTACGAACTGGTTGATGTAGTCAAAATTCAAATTCAGATCAACTATGCCGCTGTTGATGCTCTCGATATTATTGTGCCACGCCAAAAAGCCGATTTGATCGCCCATAAGTTGGTCAAAAAATTAAAATATACGGTTCCACGTCGTCTATACCCGATGCCGGTGCAAGCAATGGTGGAAAACAAATCAATTGCGAGAGTTGACGTGCCGCCTTTACGCAAAAATGCAGCTGTGAACGGTGAAAAAAGAAGCATCTCGAAAAAACAACAACTTTTACGCAGACAAAGTTTAAATAAAAGACAAGCTGTTAAAAGCGATATTAAGTTGCCCCAAAGCGTCTTCGATGCAATTTTAAACATTAATGAACCAGATTAAAAATTCTAGGCAAATAAAAGGGTGAGAAGATTATATCCCTCTAGTTTCCTTTAGATTAAAGTTTAATCAAAAATATACTGAGTTATAGTGACAGCACTTAACATTTTTGTAACAAGTAACAACTTCGTTGCAGGTACTAAAAAATTCCTAACCTTCGCGGTTAGGAATTTTGTTTTTTAACTTAAAATTAGTCGTCTAATTTTTCTTTGTTAGTGACATTCAACTTGTCATCAAAGGTGTAAACTACTGGTTCACCGGTCTTCATTTCCAAGTTCATAATATCAGCATCAGAAATGTTTTCGATGTACTTAGTCAAGGCACGAAGTGAATTACCGTGAGCTGCAATAATAACGTTCTTGCCAGCTAACAAGTCTGGAGCAATGTGGTCTTCCCAGAAAGGCATAACTCTTTCCAAACAAACCTTTAAGTTTTCAGTCCGAGGAATGATGTGTGGATCAAGATCGGCATAACGACGATCATGAACTTGGCTGTATTTAGAGTCATCCTCAATCTTTGGTGGCAAAACATCATATGAACGACGCCAAATGTGAACTTGCTCATCACCATATTTGTCAGCAGTAGCTTTCTTGTTTAAGCCTTGCAAGCCACCGTAATGACGTTCGTTTAATCTCCAGCTCTTAGTTTCCGGAACCCAAAGTTGGCCACTTTCTTCCAAAGCATAGTGTAGAGTCTTAATGGCACGAGTTAAAACAGATGTATAAGCTTGATCGAACTGCAGACCATGTTCCTTAATTAACTTACCTGCGTTCTTTGCTTCTTCAACGCCTTTTTCTGATAAATCTACATCAATCCAGCCAGTAAATTTATTTTCAAGGTTCCATTCACTTTGTCCGTGACGGATCAAAACTAATTTTGACATGAAATATCTCCTTTGCAAATTAAATGTTTCACTTACTATTTTACACATTTACATTTTGTTTTCATAGGGTTTAGGACTAAAAATCATTTTTAAAATCCAAGTTTTACGATACAATAGATATAATGATGATTATAAGAAAAGAGAATACCTAACTCGCTATGAAATTCAAAAAATTATTAATGGGCTTGAGCTTAGTTGCAGCGCTTGCTGCAGGCGGATGCTCCAAGCAGAAAAAGCAAAGCGAACCCATTCTAACTAAAAGCCAAGTAATCAAATGTTCACAGAAATCATTTAAGAGTGGACAAGCCAAGCAGGTCGTAACCTTAGGAACCGATACTTCCAAGCAAATTGTTACTACAACTGCTGTTTTTGGTGGCAACCCTACTGTATTTCAACTTAACTACCAAACTCAAGCCAAAGGTAAAACACAATCTTCGCAAGAGTGGGTTGATAATTCCAATCACGTTTATATTAACGGCTCAAGTGACTGGTATAAAGCGGATTTTAACAAATTAACCGGGCACTCTTACGCTGATTTACTCGATTCTATAGTTAATAATTCAATGTTAATGGATCCACCTAAGGCTCTTACTAACGCTTATAAAATGACTAGAAAAGGTCACACTTATACTTTAAAAGCGAACATCACAGACCAGAAAACGATGAAAGAAGCATTAGATCCGATATTTACCACCAATACTCAAAGCCCTAAGCAAAAAACCATCTATCATAAATTAGTCAAAATGGGCAAAATTAAAGGTATGACTGCAAAACTTGTGGTTAAAAATAAAAAGATGTATAGCTTTCAATATCTAGTTAAAATTAGAGTAAATAAATTAATGCAATTCAGCGCTGGACAAAGTTATGGCAACATGGGCAGCAAAGACTTCTTAAAGATACCTACCAATGCCCTTAATGCTAAACCACTGCCTAAAACAAACAAAAAGAAAAAATAATTTTTAAATCACAACCTCGAAACTAAAACTTTCGGGGTTTTTATTATACAAAACACTTAATATAGTTGGTAACTCAGAAGTAAGACTGTGATTTACAAATTTAAGGTCATATCACAATCAAAAGTTGAATGTTTTTAAAATCAATCTATTTTTGTGAGATAGTTTTTAATATCAAAAGTAAGCATTCAACTGCTTGCACATTTAGTGATTCTGATTTATTTTTATTTAAACTTAAATTAAAATACTATACAGTCACTTTTTAATATAAAATAAAGGTATTATAAAAAAGGAGACATTAATAATGAAATTGAAGAAATTTTTCACGGCCATGTTATTGTCTACTGCTTTAGTTGGCGGTGGTCTAACTCATGCAAAAACAGTCGATGCAGCATTATCAAAAAAACAGGCTATCGCAATTGTTGAAAAGAAACAGAGTAAACAAAGTAGTGGCCAATTTACTTTTAATACAAAGATTAAAAGTGGTAAGCAAAAAATAAATTTCGCTTCTCAAGGCGCATTTACTACCAAACCTGAACTAGTTCAAACCATTACAAAAGTAAAATTAGGCAATCACACCGAAAAAGTAGAGCAATGGATTGATATGGATAAAAAACGTGTCTACACCAAAGCAGATGGTAAATGGCAATATACACCGATTGAAGACACTGAGACTGCCAAAGCTGATATAAAAAAATATAGTGGCGATCTGAAGAAATTTACTAAAAGCATCAATACCGATTTGAATAAAAATGCCAAACTTAGTCATAAAGGTGGAGTTTATACCCTCAAAAGTAATGTCAATATTACTAAGGCAAGTAAATTTCTGAACAAAATTTTTAAAGACTATAAGGTAGATTTCAAGTCGTTCAAAAAGCACGTTAAACTCAGCAAGTGTAATGTTACTTTTAAAATCAAAGATAAAAAAGTAACAAGTACTGCTACTTCTTTTAAAATGAACTACGACCAAAAAACCCCAGCTTCATTCAACTTTAGAATCTTTGATTTTGGTAATTTCGACTCTTTGAAGTTACCGGATGAAGTCAAGAACGCCACTCCAGCATCTGCAAACTAATTTGAGCAATAAAGTAAAGGTCTTTATATGAAAACAACTATTTTAGTAAATATTTAACTATCTTAATTATGGTGCTTTTAGGTTACTTAATGAGATAAAATGACTATAGAGTTGTTTAAATATTTTCATTAGTAATCGGAGGTCCAAAAATGAAATTAGGAATTATTGGTAGTGGTAAAATTGTTCACGATTTTTTAACAACTGCTGCTAAAATTAAAGGCCTTGAACTTGCAGCAATATCCACTACTAAACGTAGTCAGCCTATTGCCAAAAGCTTAGCTAAACAATACAACATTAAAGAGGTATTTGCTGATAACGGGCAGTTGTGTCATGATGAAAATGTTGACACAGTTTATGTAGCCGTACCTAATTCTTTACATTATGAAATCGTAAAAGAAGCGCTTCTTGCTGGCAAAAATGTTATTTGTGAAAAACCATATGTAGAAACTGTTGCTCAAGCTGAAGAACTTAAAGAAATAGCTGACAAAAAGGATTTAATCATTGTTGAGGCTATCACAAATATTCACTTGCCAAATTTCAAAGCGATTAAACAACAATTAGCTGAAATTGCACCTATTCACATTATTTCTTTAAACTATACGCAGTATTCCAGTCGCTATGATGATTTTTTGCAAGGCAAAATTGCGCCTGTATTCGATCCTGCTAAAGATGGCGGAACCCTAACGGATTTGAACATTTACAATATTCACTTAGCTGTTGGTTTGTTTGGTGAGCCGGAAAAAGTGCAATATTATCCAGTAATACAAAAACAAGTTGATACTTCGGGCATACTTAATTTAGCTTATCCTGATAAACAAGCAGTTTTAATTGCCGCAAAAGACAGTTATACTACTCCAAGATCGTTTATCGAAGGTGAAAAAGGAACTATCTATTTTGATGGTTCAACTGGTGTTATTAAAAGTTTCACGGTTGAACACAGAAACGGTGATGACAGTGAGTTCAACTTTAACGAGTTTGACCACCGAATGGCAAGTGAGTTTACGGATTTTGTGAAAATTATTGATACCCACGATACACAGAAAGCTAATGATTTATACGAGCATAGCATAGCTGTCATGGATGTATTAGCCAAAGCAAAGCAGTCTGTTTCTAATAATTAATATTATTGACTAAAAAACGCAATCAATTCTCCAGTTGAGAAAGTTGCGTTTTTTTGTATCAAAAAAGAGGTCAGAGAATTTTTTAAAAAAACCTGTAAAAACAAGTTTGTCAAAAAAACATCAAAGACCTCTTTATCTGTGATATTAAATTTACTCAATAATTTAATATAAAAAGCAAATTAATGATTATTCTTTACTTTGAAGGGGTTGAGCTAGTTGAACCATTAGAACCTGTTGAGCCAGTAGAACCGTTTGAGCTAGTCGAACCATTAGAACCAGCTGAACCGTTTGAGCTAGTCGAACCATTAGAACCAGTGGAACCGTTTGAGCTAGTTGAACCATTAGAACCATTAGAACCAGTGGAACCGTTTGAGCTAGTTGAACCATTAGAACCAGCTGAACTGCCATTTGAGCCATTTGACCCAGTAGAACTATTTGAGCCGTTAGAACCAGTTGAACTAGTTGATGGGGTTGAAGCTGGTGTTGAGGTCTTCTTCTTAGCTAAAGCACTTGCCTTAATGTATCCTGCTGAAGTTGAGTAGTACTTCTTGCCCTTAATGGTAACAGCTGCTCCAAATACAGTTACTTTTTGGCCCTTACGAACTTTACCATTCTTCAAAGCTTTGCCACTTCTGGTAACCAAAACAGTATTCTTAGCTACTTTAGCAGCCTTACCAGTAACATTTACAGCCTTGACATATTGGTTCTTGCCAACTTTGTAGTAAACCTTGCCCTTAACAGTCTTTTTGCCAAGAACAGTTACTTTTTGACCAACCTTAAGTGTCTTCTTAGTCTTAACTAATTTCTTGCCCTTTAGCTTGTAAACAGCAGAATTAGCACCGACTTTCTTGGTCTTAGCAGCCTTCTTAGCTGCACTAACTTCAGTTGGGGCACTACTTAGAGCGTTGGTTGGTAACTGATTAACACCAACAGCTAATAATGATGCACCAGCTACTGAAACTATCATTTTTTTATAAAAACTATTTTTACTCATTTTTTTGAGCCTTCCTTTTTCATTGACAAATTCGACGCCCCTAGCTAAACAGACTTAAGAACGCTATAACTCTTACTGAGTTACATAGGATTCATTTTAGCACTATAAACACCTAAAAAAAAGACTACAGTTTTAATAAATTATTATTTTTTGTCATACGCGCTCGCAAAAACTATTCTAATTTTTGCTATTTTTACAGCAAACATTTTGTATACTGCAATTAAACGGTCTGCTTTTTAATAATATTAAATTATCTCCTATACTTTTACAATTTATCAAAATGTGACATGCAAAAAGGACTAACTTCTATCGTAAGAAAGTTAGTCCTTGGTTAAATTCTAATAAAGTGTCATATCGGCAAATTACTTTTTTATTAACAAAATTACTTATTGCCTACAACCCTGCGAATCCGGTCAGCAACCTGATATTTAGAAGTAAATATCAATTCGTCTCCCATTTCAATAACTGTATGCCCATGTGGAACCAGCCATTCTTGTCCACGACGAATGCGGCTGACTGTAATATCACTTGCTATATCCCAATCCATCAATTGACGACCTGAATACTGCCTATTGCGGACAACAACAGAATAGACAGCATTTTTGGTATCGCTCATCACATTATAAACAGCAGGCGATTCTATCAGTGCTCGCAGCAGTGATGAAGTAACATTGCTTAAATCAAAAACTTCCATGCCACTGCTGCGCAATTGCTCAACCTTGGCAATGTCAGCACGTTTTTGACAAATAATAATCCGTTTGAAATTGCCCTTAGCTTTTGCCAATTTCCCCAGTCGTAAGTTGGTTTCGTCAGATCTCATAGCCGCAACAAAAATATTCCCAGCAAAAGCGTCAGATTGTCTCAAATTTTCTTCATCCAGCTTAGGTAATAATTTTAAATCTGGAACACGGCTCTTATAAATATTATAGTGTTCACTACTGGTAGTATACATTTGAACCGAATACCAATTATCATGCAAATCAAGCATGACTGGAACTGTTAAAGCATTTGTTCCTATAATTATGACTTTTTCCTTGATACGATCCTCTGATTTTAGCTTAAATATTGCATTAAAAAGTATCGGACAAAAAATGCAAACTATTACAGCGGCCAGAATAAAAACATCAGATTGCAAACGTGTAATAACATTTAATTTTCTGGCTACCGCTAAAGTTGGTAAAACAATGGTGATCGTAGTTGCGGTCAAAAAACCACCTGCAAAACCATTTCTTAAACCAAACTTTCTGGTATAAACTAACGCAACAGGCAATTTTGCAAGAAATAAAAACAGAACTAATATTGGTAACAGAATTAAAGAGTTAGGATGTGCCAAAAGCGATCTTAAATTGAGTTTAACTCCCGTCATAATAAAGAAAATAGGAATAAAGAAGCCGTAGCCAATTGAAGTTAGCTTATCAGCAGTTTCCTGACTAGGCTCCAGCAATTTCATGACAATGCCGGCTAAAAATGCCCCCAAAATGTTTTCAACTCCGACCCTTTCAGCAACTGTTACTAAAGCAAAAATTAGGAAAAAGGCTAAACGAACATCTAACTGCGTAGTTGACTTGGTTACTTTAACAAACCACAGATAAGGCTGCTTAAAGTGCCACAACAGTAAAATAGCTACGCCAAAAAGCAAAATAATGAGCCACAATTGTCTGGTATTACCACCATTAATCGCAGCATAAACCGTCAGCAGCATTAATGGAATTACTTCTCCCAAAACTGCAGTTAATAAAATCGTCTGACCTATCGGTCTATTTAAAATGTCTTTTTCTTTTAAGGTCGCAATTACTACTCCCAGTGCAATGGTCATGAAAATAATGGTTGCAAGCATCGTATCGCCAAATAAACCAAACAATTTTAAAACTAATGCAAGGCAGACAGATAAAAGGGCTACACCTAAAAATGCTTCTAAAGCAATTTTAAACGGAGATATCTGATCTGGCTTTTGTTCTTGTTTATGCTTTGGTTTCAGCAAATCAAAGTTGATTTCCATCCCTGATAAAAACAATAGCAAAATGACGCCCAAATTTGATAAAAACGAAAGGTCATGCGTTGGCTGTACAATATTAAAACCACTTGCACCAAGAATAATACCAATGATAATTTCTGCAACGGCCGTAGGAACAGCATTTACCTTTAATCGTGCCATTAAAATAGGAACAATTAAGGCAAACAAAACAACTAGGAATAAAGACAACTGTGCCACCAGGATTACCTCCTCATTTATTCTTAGTCGATTATACAAAATATTGACGAGCAGAGAAAATAAAAAGGGTAGCAAGTATTCATAGCTTTCAAAAATCAATTAATTAAAATTTTTCTGCACATAAAACAGGTCACGACAATTATCATGACCTGTTTCTTTAATTAAAAATTGGCTGCTTTAACAAAGCGATTAGTGTCAATTGGATAGTACTTATTACCATTAATATTAACACGACCGCCATATGTCTTAACGGATTTGCCCTTCAAAAGCTTGCTAGTGCCGATACGAATTCCAGTAGTATCGTAAATATAGGCATTATGGGTTAATACACGCTTGGAACCAATGATGTTGCTGGCTACAACGTATTCATTTTTACCAATTTGCAAATATTTTTTACCATTTATTACCTTTTCTTGTGCAACGGTTACGACCGTCCCGGCGATTTTTAATGCCGCATTAGTACGTTTACCTTGAGCATCATATGTATAAGCATCATGCATCAAAGTTTTCTTACCAGTAGGCGCTTGGGAAACAGGATCAGAATCTGTTGCAGGAGTATTGGTCGAATCTGCTGCATTTGATGAATCGTCGGTAACTGTGCTGTCATCGGGAACAGGAGTAGTTACGGTTTCTGCTGCCTGCAAATCGTAATAGTACTTCAAAAGTGAGTAAAAGTCATTCATCGAATAACCCCATTTTTTGAAGTAGCCGTCAGGATCGGTATGGTTAGTACCTCCTAAAAAGCGCGATACTGCATGATGGGACCAGATCGTTCCTTTACCAGTATTAGAGGCATTAGAGGGTTCAATGTTATACCGGTGCAACAACTTTGCCGCATAAATGGCATCATTATTGACACTTTTGGCAAATTTATTTCTGGTAGTTTCTTGACAAAGTTCAATTTGAATAAAACGGTTGTTGGCTATTGCTCCAGCACCCCAGACACCATATCCTGGAGTCATCATCTGGATAACCTGCTTGTGATCAACAAAAGCGTGGACATAAGAGTACATATTTTTCCATTCACGGTTAAAGTAAATAGCTTCATTATATGCGGATGCCCCGGGAGTTGCAGTTTCATGAATTACAATGCCTTCCGGTTTTCCTTTTCTGTACTTAATCTTATTGCCTTTGGCGTAAAATTTGTTATACTTAATGTTCTGTGTCTGGAGCATTTTATATAAAAAAGTAACGTCAACATAGCTGTTTTGTTTAGCAATCGAGTTAATTGAGGCAGCCTCTACCGCCTGAGATTGACTGACGTTAAAAATAGGTGCAACTAAACCTACTCCGATAGCAACAGTAGTTATTAGTTTCTTTATCTTCATCTAAATTTTCATTCCTTATTTCGTTTTTGAGAAATTATCTTTGTCTAAAAATTGCCTTTCTTAATATACTGGTGAATACCTACCCGATAATATTTAAGTCCGTATATTGAAATTGCTCCACCGTAGGTTGCAATGGATTGACCCTTCTTTATCACTTTTTTATTATCACGATTGCCATAATCGTTGTAAACAAAAGCATTTTTCTTGAGAAGTCTCATAGTGCCGTCAATATTGCCACTGGCAATGTACTGATTTTCACCAATGCGATAGTACTTTTTACCGTTAATAGTTTTAGTGCCATAGGTAGCAATCACCTTGCCAGTATTGCCTACTTTAATTGCCTTGACCTTTTTTACTCGTTTGCCTTTGGAATTATAAACATAAGCGTTATGCATCAAAGTCTTGTTAACTTTTTTCTCACCCTTTGGAGCTTGAGAAGCTGGTGGAAGAGCACTGCCCATATTTAAAATAGTATCGTTAACCCAGCCTTTACCGGCAATGTACAAGCGCTTTTTGCCGTTATAAAAAGTAATGGTCTTAGTTACAGTAACTGCATCACCTTTTGCAACTGAATCGGTTTTGGCAGATACTGAGTGGTCAGTTGGCCAAGCGTAAGTGGCACCGGCTTTTTTAACAACATAAGATTTACTGGTGTTCGAAATCTTAGGATCGTATTGCGTTAAGTTTGAAGTTGTTATCCTAGTGTTTAAAATAGTATTGTAATTATTAGCAGTAGCGTATGTACCAGTTAGGGCCTTAGTGGCATCTGCATAAGAAGCAGCATTTTCAAGCCATGCTCCCTTGTAGCGTTCTGGCTGCCAGGTAACACCTAAACGAAGTTTTTGACCATTATCATCAAAAGAGTCCTGATAGGAATCGTATTTTCTAAACTTAGCTGTAACGTAGTAGCTCTTGCCATTTTTATCTTCTTCTCGTGTTTTAGAAGAATAGGTTGCTCCTTGCCAGCTGTCATCAGCCTTCATTCCGAATAAATTATTGGCATTAACGGCCAAACCTGATTTGCCCCAGTTAGATTCCACAATTGCCTGTGCAATCATAACTGAAGGGTATAACCCATATTTTTTAGAAACTTTTTGTGCCTGCTTAACAGCAGTATTTAAAAATGTTGTTTCATCTGCATTAGTTGCAGATACTGTCTCAGCTTTTGCTGGAGAAGTGGCAATTAAGTTGTTGGTAACCGGTATCAAGAGCGATGCACCAAGCACCGCTGCTGAAAAACCAGTGATTAGTTTTTTCTTCATAAATAAAATTTCCTCCTTAACCGACATCTTTATTGTATCGAGCAATTAAAGTATTAACAATAGAATCCGCTTATTTGTAGTCAAAAAGTAATATTGTCAATTTTAATATTACAAATAGTAATTTATTTGTCTAAGACTTCCCGTAAATGATACAAAAGATCTCGTTTCAATCTTTGAAGCTGTACTCGATTAATACCAGTCTTTTCAGCTAAAGCACTGATTGTCTGTCCACTCAGCAAATGATCTATGAACAAAATACGTTCTACCTTTGTCATTTGCGCTAACTCTTTTTCAAGTGCCAAATGATTATTCCAGTTATCCAGCAACCCTACCTGTTCAGCAGAGTCAAAACTAATTTCTTTCTCAGTTATTCGCTTTTGCTTACGCAATAAGTCCAAAGTATGCCAGATAATTTTGCGAAAACTAAGCCGATCAACTTCAGTTCTTGTTCTGCCTGCTAACCTCGTTAACATTTCTGCGTAAATTATTATACCTTCCTGCAAAAAGTCTTCGTAATTAGTATAGTCCATTCTGACGTGGGCGTACTTCAATGCGCCTCTGACTAATTTCTGATTCTCCCATGCTGTTATAAATGCTTCTCTACTAATCTTCATTTGTGACATTCCTCTGTTTCAAATATGTCACAAGCGCTTGTGCTCTTATAGATTAGCAATTTTGCTTAAAATTTAAAAAACATAATATTAAGCTTTTAGCCTTTAGATTAATAAACATTTAACTTTTGCTTTAAGTTTCCTTAGGCTTGTCTCATATATCATAATTACAATAAATTTACGGGTGAAAAAAGAGCAAAAAAATACACGAACTTCATAAAGAACGTGCATTTTCTTAAAAAAGAGTATCTGGTCGTTTACTGTTTAAATAAGCGGATTTGTGGGCATCAGAAATTAACGGTAACTCATAATAATCAGCTAACAAATTGCCATATCGAGCATGCTTTTTATCTAATAATTCAGTTATTACTTTTTTTAACGATATTTCTTCCAGAGATTGGTGTGGATGAAAGTAAGAAGACTGATCAATAAGAGAATCTCCGACAGAACTTTTGACCCGCCAGCCTAAATTGCTTTTTAAATGTACCGTACCCAGAAGGTAAAGTGCGTGATTAAAAAATAAACTATCACTTACTTTGCGGGGAATGTGGCGGCTGCAGTTATCATACGTGAAGATATAGCTAAAGCGATTAGTTGTTAAAGATTCAAAAGCAGTTACATTATTTCGCAGTGACGAAAAGCTTGCCATATTATGCAAAGCAATCCAGTCAATATTACCTGTATTATAACTGCGCAGGGAAAAATAAGCTAAGCGACCTGTGGCAATCACGTTGTGTCCGACTAGATTTATCTTACGTGCAAATTCTCTTTGAAATTCAAGGCCTGCCAATAGACAATTCTGAGCAAAAGATGTTAGGTGTGCTTGAGTACTACGACAACTTAAAATAATTCCTTGATCACAGTCAAAAATTACACTTTTGTACTTACCTAAAAGTGGTTGCTTCTGAAATTGATATAAAGCAATAGTTGCAGGATTTACACAATAAAGTTCATCTTCAATCAAGTATTTATCTATTTCTCGATCTATCCCAATTCTTTGACGCAAAAGCTTTTGCGACCAAAAACGATATTTATGTCCGCCAGGCAGGTTCCAGATATCATTTTCTTTTTTGGACAATTCATTCCTCTCCTTTAATTAAAGTAGACGAATACTATTATACTGGAAATGTTATCGCTTGCATAGATCAATCTAAGGTAAACATATTTAAAAGCAAAAAAACAAGAGCGATATAATCGCTCCTGTTTCTAAATTAGCTATAAGACTAATTAGTTAGCAAAGTTTGCAACCTTAACGTATTGCTTAGCAGGTCCACCAACTCTGTAGTAAGCCTTACCATTCTTGAATGTGTAAGGTGAACCATAAGTAGTAACCTTTGAACCAGCCTTCAATACTTTTCTGTTTGCACGCTTCTTGCTGGTCTTGTATACATAAGCGTTGTGGCTTAATGTACGTGAAGTACCATCAATGTTGTCAGCCATTACGTATTGGTTGTCACCGATTTGGTAAACCAAGCTACCATCAGCAAGCTTAGTAGCTGCACCGATTACTTCAACAGTGGAGTAAGCACGTAATGTGCTAGTACCAACACGCTTGTGATCCTTGTCATAGATGTATGAATTATGCATAACAGTCTTCTTAACCTTGTCTGCAGGCTTGAATGAACCGTCAACATATTTACTTTCTACGTAAAGGTCTGAGTCAGCACTGTTAATACGAGCATATGTCTTGTCACCAACCTTGATTGGTTCACCAAAGATAGCAATTTGATCACCGTTCTTAACAGTAGTCTTAGAATCAGTTACAGTGTTACCATCAATCTTGTAAACTGTAACATCACCATCAGATTGAACAGTCTTGTAAGTAGCACCCTTAACACCAACAGTTAAGTAGAAGGTAACCTTAGTAGTCTTACCATCTGCATTAGTTGCACTTACAGTAACTGGGTATTTACCAGCAACCTTAGTGTTAACTTTGCTTGCATCAACTGTAGGAATCATAACAGTTTTATCATTCTTACTTACTTGAGTCTTAAAGGCATTTTGGATAGCTTTTGTATCAACTACACCATTAACTGGAACATAGTTGAAGTTAACATCACCAATAGAATCAATGGTAGCTGTACCTTTGTATGCCTTATCTAAATCAGTTTCACCGTTGAACAACATTTGAGGGAATGAATCATCACCATCAGTTGCTGTTGGGTTAACACGTACATTAAATGTAGCTGTTTTACCATTAGTTGCATATAAGTGTGCAGTAAATGTAAATGGAGCAGCTGGCTTGTCAAAACTGCCATCAGCCTTTACAGTAACACCAGCAGCCTTAAGTCCGTCTCTAATATCTTGCTCAAGATTTAAGAAACTAGCTTTAGCGGCTTGAGGATCGGTACCAGCAGTAGTTTTAGCTGTGTACTTACCACTCTTACCTCTTGAAGCGTCAATCTTATCAGCTACAGCAGAAACTGTGTAACTATTTGCATCAAGATCTACAGAACCAGAGTCAGCAATTACTTCTTTGCTGTCTTGTGTAAATGTAACATATGGAGCACCCTTCAAAGCTGTATCAGCAACACTAAATACTTTACTTTGAACTTGAACGCCTGAAATTACACCAGTACCATCTGAAGTCTTCTTATCACCATTAACAGTGAAATCTGTATTAGCCTTCAAACCACTAATAGTAACTGGAACAATAGCTACATAGGATTTGCCTTTTTCAAGCTTATCAGCTGCTTTTGCACCGCTAACTACAGTACCAGTGCCATCAGCATTTGCTGTAGCTTCATAAATAGAAGCTTTACCAGGAATTACATTGGCACCTGTTGGTAAAGTTGGGGTAGAAAGTGAAGCAGCAACTTTGGATGCTACATCGCCATCTACTAAACTGGCAGCGTTAGTTACACTTAATTCCAATTTAGCAGTAGTAACGCCATCAGTTGTGGTTCCACCAACAACTGGAATAGTGGTATCAGCAAATACTGTTGATACACCGGCTGCAGCGACTGGAGCAACAGCTAATAAAGCAGCTGCAGCAGCGCTAACAATTCTTAAATTTTTCTTCATGTGGTCTTTCCTCCTTGTGTATATACAAAATAGTAATAGGCTATAGGTTCAGTCGTGATGAGCCTACATTGTTACAACACCCTTCAAGCCGAATTCATAAGTTTATAACTCTTATGAGGTAGCTTTCGAGCTGAAGAACGCGCATGCGTACAGGCATTCGAACCTGAAGCATAGCTATTACTTACCACATTTCTTATTGTACCTACCTTTTGCTCAAATTGCAAGACATGTAGTTATTTAACATACTTTTGTAACAAACGCTTACAGCTTTACAGCTTATTTTTTATTTTTCAAAAATTATTTAAACCCTTAACAGCACTACATTCAATGTTTTTTGTCGCTATTAAAGTTAATAAAGTTATTTTATTTTCTATTAAATTTTACAAAATAATAACAAAATAATTTGGAATAAAGTAAAAACCACGCCCAACTTGCCTTGACGTGATTTCCTATATTTACTAATTATTTTTACCGCAAAAATTGTTTAATTTTAATTATCGTTTCTTTAATTGTCTCCAAGAACTGCAGGTTACATTGACTAACCCTGAGTATTATCGAACAAACTAGTAACAGTTCGTTCAACATATGAAGCAGATTGTGGAGTTTTATACAGATCCACCCCTTCTTGCGCAAACGCTTTTGCATTTGTTATTGTTTCCATTGCATTCTTTACTTCTGTGCCTGCCAAATTAGCGGCAGCATCTGGTAAAGACAAATTAACCTTTTTGTTTGCACCGTTTAAAAATACTAATTGTAAAGTTTTGGTCTTCGTTACCATATTATTTGCTCCTGTCTTAATCATTTTTAATTTCAAAATTTTATTATTCATCACCAATAGGTATTCCCTGTCTTTGAATTAAAGTCGCTGCGCCCAGATCATCACCTTGAAGCTGTGCTAAAGCTGCACCCACTTTAGCCAAACTGCCAGCTGTTGCTCCTTCTCTAACGTTCTTTAAAATTCGTGATTTAGTACCGTCTTTGCTGTATTTAGAATTTAAAAATGTATATTGGACTGATTGTTCTAATAATGCAAAATTCATATTATTTTTTCTTCCTTTTCTTAATAATGTAATCAACCCGCGCGCCAGATGTCTTACACTATTACTAACGAAAATAGGCGGCAAAATGTAACATTTTTTCTTAAAAAATGGTCACGTAAAGGTGAAAAAACACCATTGAGTAGTCAAATCTGCTTAAACCATCTATAATTAAACTAAGTATTAGTAAGGAGGATAAATTCCTATTATGAAAAAAACGACAATTGGTACGATTGTAGCAGTAGTAATTATCGCTATTGGTGGTGGCGTTTTTTACGCAACACAAAAATCCAATAATGATAAAGTTGAAGCTTCCTATAATAGTGCAATGACTACTGGTAAAAATGCGGTGGCTGATAAGGACTATTCAGAAGCAAGCTCTGCATTTGCCAAAGCTTTCAGTATCAAGAAGACTGACCAGGCTAAAGCTTATAAAAACCAGTCGGACAATATGATTTCCGCAATTAACGCAACTAAAAAAGGCAAGTATAATGATGCGTTAAACGAAACTGCCAATGTAATTCAAAGAAAAAACGGCTATGCAGTTTTAGTAAAACAAGGTAAAAAATTAAAAACTACTATCGAAGATGTTCAAGATAATTATGACCATGAAATTCAACCAATCTTCCTCGCTGCATCCCAAGCGGAATTAGCTAAGCAATATCTTAAAGCAGCTGACCAATACCAAAAAGTGCTGGATCTGCCTTATATTGATGAACAATATTACAGTCAGTACAAGATAAAAGCAGAAAAGGGTCTCAAAGATAACCAAAAAGCTGCTAAAGAAAATAATAATGGTTCTTCAAGTCAAAGCTACAATTCAATTTCAGGTAAAGAACCAGATACTGGCAATGCTGGTAAAACCGGTGAGGGTTCCATGGGCAACCACAAGGTACATGGCAAAACAGTTACTAATAAGCAAATAGCACAGCTGCGTAAACGTGTAGGCAAGTTTGGCTATGACTCAATGTCTTGGAGTCCGCAGGATTTGATCGATCTTTACAGAAAGTCTGGCCGAACTAAACCAAGCAAAATTACCAAACAAGATATTCAAAACTATCTTAAGCCGTAACAAACAGTAATAGGCTAAACTTAATATACTGAACCGTCCCGATTGCTACATGGGACGGTTTTCATTTAGCCGGCTTATCTATTTTATTGCAGTTGTGCAAAATGCTATAATTTTATTAATATTATTAAAAACTACCATATATAGAGGTTAAATTGCTCCAATAGTTGCTTTTATAGCCTAAACTCTGTAAAATGACTATTGACTTTCACGTTTCCTATTTTTATTAAAGGAGTGTCTGCTTTGACTGAAAAAGAAAATAATAGCAAAGAAAAAGATAACGAAAAAGAACAAGAAAAAAAGGATAAAGAAGAAGAAATCAAGGTTGTGATGCCTGACGCTGAATGGACAACCATGCCAGAAGAAGAGTTTACAGAACAACCGGATTACCTTAAAGTTTTCGCTGACTTTTACATTGCTCAGTTTAACCAACGCGATTTGGAAATCATGAACTTATATGATACCAATTCCAACATGGTTGACATCAACCACTATCTGCTTAATAACATTAAATTCACTCGCAAAGAATTAGTTAAACACGTTTTGCAATACCATGCTCAGAATTTCCAAAGCATAATTGACGAAATTGCTGCTAAAGATGGTGTTGATGCAGAAAAAATGACAACATATAAAGATTGGGATAACTGGTACGAAGAACGTCGCAGTAAAATTTCAACTTCTTTATCATAATTTACTTGTACTAAAGCAAAAAAAAGAACAAAATAGATACTTGAATGAGAATGCCACACTGACATTCTTTTTTACTTAAGAATGAATATTTCAATATTGTCTATGGGAGTACATAATTACTATGGATAAAAAGACGAAGCGGATTTCAGCTGCCGGTCTATTAATTACCATCGGTATCGTTTATGGTGATATCGGAACTAGTCCGCTCTATGTAATGAAGTCAATCGTTACAGGCAACGGTGGCATTGCCAATGTTGATCGTGAACTGATTTTAGGATCAATTTCGCTCATTTTTTGGACAGTTACACTGCTAACCACCGTTAAATACGTCATGATTGCACTCAGAGCTACCAACCGTGGTGAAGGTGGTATTTTTGCATTATATGCTTTGGTACGTAAGCGAGCCAAATGGCTTGTTATGCCGGCACTGATTGGTGGAGCAGCCCTATTAGCTGATGGGACATTGACGCCGGCCGTGACTGTCACAACCTCAATCGAGGGACTGAAGAACATGCACTTTGGTTCAAGCGTACCGGTGCCTAACCAAAATGCTGTAATCATAATTACAATTGCGATATTGCTGGTACTTTTTTCAATTCAAATGCTTGGCACTAGCAGCATTGGTAAAGCATTTGGTCCTATAATGTTTGTCTGGTTTACATTTTTAGGCATTATCGGTATCTATAATATGGCTAATGACTGGTCAATTTTAGAAGCACTGAATCCCGTTTGGGCTATTAAAGTTCTTTTTAGTCCATCTAATAAAGCCGGCATCTTCATTTTAGGTTCAATCTTTCTGGCCACTACTGGTGCAGAAGCACTATATTCTGATGTCGGTCATGTTGGTAAAGAAAACATTCGCGGATCATGGCCTTATGTTTTTCTCTGCTTGTCCTTAAATTATCTTGGTCAGGGAGTTTGGATTCTGCAAAATCCACATTACCAAACAAATGGTGGTGAACTGAATCCATTCTTTGAAGCTGTACCAGGAGATTTACGACTTTTTGCCATCATTTTGGCTACGGTTGCCGCAATTATTGCATCTCAGGCACTGATTACCGGTTCATTTACATTAGTATCTGAAGCAAGCGGTCTGAAATTTTTGCCACGGATGAATATTAATTATCCTACTACTAAGCATGGACAAATTTACATTCCTTCCGTAAACAAAATGATTTGCGTGGCAACTATTGCTATCGTAATTTTCTTCCGGACTTCAGAACATATGGAAGCAGCCTATGGTCTGTCAATCACAGTCACAATGTTAATGACTACCCTGCTGCTCTTTGAATACTTAGGTTCAAAGCATCACCCACTAATTTTACGCCTTTGCTTTTTACTAGCCTTTGGCTTTATTGAAGGCATGTTCTTGATTTCCAGTTTGACCAAGTTTATGCATGGTGGTTACGTCACCGTTTTAATTGCCGGTTTCATTGGCGTCATTATGTTCATCTGGTACTTTGGCAATAAAGTTCGTGACAAGCATGAAGGTGCTCATACCTATGTCCGTTTGGACGAATACACTGATATGCTGACGGATCTAAGCCATGATGATGATTATCCCACTTATGCTACTAACTTAGTTTACATGGCTAAAGTTAAATACAATAAATTTATCAAACGTGAAATTATGTACTCCATCTTGGATAAAAGACCTAAACGTGCACAGGCCTATTGGTTTGTAACTGTCAACATTACGAATGAACCGTTTACTGCCAGATATGCTGTTAATACTTTTGGTACTAAGAATGTCATTAACGTGCAACTCTATCTTGGTTTCAAGAAACAAACCAGTGTTAATGTTTACCTGCGCCAAATTGTCCATGATTTAATTAAAGATGGTACTATCGAAGCGCAACCGCAGGAGTACACTACAACTCCCGGTCGTAAAGTGGGTGACTTCTCATTTGTAATTGTTAATGAAGTCGTCAGTCCTTTAACTAGACTTAAAGGCTTTGAAAAAGTTATGTTAAAAGCAAGGGTTTGGTTACAAAACCTGTCTTCTAATCCAGCTTCATGGTTTGGGTTGGAATACACTGACACTGTGGTCGAGGAAGTACCACTCATTTTAGGTAAACCAAGACATAACCTGCACATTAAGAGAGTTGCACCGCGCGACTATTCCAATCTAAAGAATAAAGAATTTGAATAATATAAAATGTGTCTGGAGAAACTATTCTTCCAGTACAACAAAAAGGCATTGGTTTTTATTGTGATATGACCCCAAAATTTGTCCTAAATTTGGGGGTCATATCATTGTTCAATGCCTTTTTATACACTATTTTTAGTCTTTTTATTATATAAAGAGAGTAGGAATAATTCGGATCAAAGACTAATTATCTTTTTATAAAATCTACTTGCCTTTAACTGGTAAGCAAAATTATTTTTATACAGCTAAAAAGATATTATTTGCTGTTATTTAAAATATTAGATTTGAGTCAAATTTTTTGCAATCACATTTTTTTGCTTAACCTCGTCATATCTAATAATAATAAAGGCCAATCCTGCACACAAAAACATATAAGCAACGATACAGCTATCTATACTAAATTGTAATGAAAATCCAACATGAGCACTATATTTGGTAATACTACTTTGAAACAAAAAATTAATAAAATCATATAAACTATGATGAATCATAGTTAATAATATTGAATGTGTATATAAGTAAATAGCAGCATATAAAAACCCCCAACCAGTTGCATGAATTATTTGATTAATAGTAACTGATAAGGTTTGAGAACAAACGTTCGTGATATGCCAAAGGCCAAATATTAGCCCATCAATTAAAACAATTAAATATATACCGTCTTTATTACTTCGAAAAATTTGCGCAAGTAGCGCAATAATAATAAAACGCATCAACCATTCTTCAGCAATACCTGCTCGTAGGGCTGAACAAATAATGACAGGATTTATTCGACTAAAATAGAGACTCGAAGTATTAGTATGATTAATAACACTATTCAAAATGGGCTGAGCTTTCCAACATAAGTTTCCAAATAGAAACAAAGTTATTACGCTAGAAAAAGAAATTGAGCAATTTCTACTAAAAACTTTGTGTGGTTTTTGTATTTTCCAACTGGACATCACAAAGTAAGTGATACTAATTAAAATGGGAATACCAAGAACGCCCGAATTATTTATTTGCATAAAACATTTATTATAAAGTAAATGCCCAGCAATTGTTTTTGCTGGCCAAATCATATGACGATAGATAATAAATGCAAATAACAAAATTCTGCCCCAATTATTGTTCACCCGAATTAAGGCTAATTTAGCCATTGGAATATACATGATAAAGGAATAAAAAATAACCAAAAGCATCCAGAAAGTGCCATTTATCAAATGATAGTAATTCAGTAATTTCGTTAGCAAAGCTAAACATTGAGGCAAAGTGCAACAAATTGTAATGGTTTCAAAGTAATGGTTAAACAATTGCGGTCCGTTTGGCTTTTCAGCTTCAGTCTGTAATAAAGAAAATTGTAAACAAACTAAAATAAAAAAACAAACTAAAATAAAAGAAGATAAAATAGTATTACATTCCTTTGGAGCAAAAAGTTTTGCATTACGTAAACCAAAATAAAAGCAAATCACTAATATCCCGAGCTGTCCCACAGTTTGAGCTAAATGAAATATTCTTATTGTTTTATTTGTTTTTAATGAACCTGCTGTTTCAGCATTTTGATTTAAACACTTCATAATAACTATATTATATAATATATAAAATTATTTTCAATATATATTTATAGTGTGTTTAAAATTTGGCAGATTATACTATTCGAATGACCAAGAACCTAATTGCATAGTTAACTCTTGAGCCTCTTTTCACTCAGAAAAGATATAATCTTTTTTTGTTATCACAAAACAATCAAGATTTTTTGTATTTAATGACTAATATCTATCTTTTCCAACAAAAAACATTGTTCTGATTGGAACAATGTTTTTATTTTTAATATTAATTACCAAATATGTACTCGTTTTTCTGGATCGAGCCACATGCCGTCTTCCGGTTTAACATCGAAGACTTTGTAAAAGTCATCTTGGCATTGACTTTGAACGTTAGCCCGCAGTGGACCAGGCGCATGAACATCAACAGCAGTTTGACTCTTAATTGATTCAGTCAATTGCTTATTAGCCCAAATGCGTGCAAAGTTTTCAAACAGTTTCTTCAAATCATCATTTTCGTTCTTGGCAGCTTCAACAGCAGCAGTCAAGCCACCCTGATCAGCAATATTCTCAGAAACTATTTGCTTACCATTGAGTTTAACTGGTCCATATGCTATACCGTCAAACAAGTCAATTTCAGCTTGTGTCCGTTTCTTGAATTCAGCATAATCCTCATCAGTCCACCAATTAGTCATATTGCCTAATTCATCAAACTGAGCACCATTGTTATCAAAGGCATGGGAAACTTCATGAGCAATTACGGAACCGATGCCACCAAAGTTGGCTGCTCTGTCTTGTTTCAAATCATAAAATGGCTTCTGCAAAATTGCTGCAGGAAAAGTCAGATCATTTCTTTGTGGGTCATAGCAGGCGTTGACTAAGTTACCTGGCATTGCCCAAACATTTCTATCTACTTCTTTATGTAATTGTTCAAAATTATATTTTTGTTCAGCAATAGCAAAGGCACGTTCATTAGAATAAAGACTGCCACCTTGACTAGCTGGGATAACCTTTAAACGATTGTAAATCTCTTCAATTTTATCTGGATAACCAATCTTTAATACCAAAGCATCAAGTTTAATAATTGCACGTTTCTTGGTTCGTTCAGAAAGCCAATCGTTATTCTGGAGACGTTCCTTGTAAACATCAAGCATACGGTGAATCATGTCCTCAACGTCTTCTTTGGCTTCTTTACCAAAGTAGGTTTGACCATAATAAACGCCAACTACTTCGCTAAATGAATCATTTGCAATGTGATAAGCTTGTTTTTCACCAGTTGTCAATTGTGGTTGACCACTAAGCGCCTGAGCAAATGGAAATGATGCTTCACGGAAATCTTGTGACAAAACATCGGCAACACTATTAATAAAGTTAACCAACATCCAGCCTTTGATTTCAGCAAAGTTTTCTTTATTGATAATTTCGTTAATATGATCCAAATAACGCGGTTCTTGAACTATAATTCTGCTTGGTTCCTCACCGATTACTTCTCTAAGAAAATAAGAAATTTGGAAATCAGCAAACTTAGCTTCAAAATCAGCAATCTTCATTGGATTATAAGTAGCAGGATAATCAGCCCACTCTTCACTTGACTTAACTATTTTGGCCAGCTTTTTGTCAAACTTAATTGCATCTTCAGCATATTTTTCTGCTCTTTCTTCAGCTATACCTGCCATAGTTAACAGTTTAACTGATTGCTTTTGCAAAATACCTAACAATTTTGGTGCATCAAGTGTTTTATAAGTAGTTGTATCTGGTAAAAATGTCCCAGGACCTGCAAAATTCAACGCATTGACTTTGGTGTTCTTCATGTCAGGTTCAACATCAAGACCAAAAGGAATTGCGGCAAAAGTTACTAAATCTGGTGCATTTAAATTAAAGTCAGAAAAATCTTTTAAACCATCAAGAAGTTCCAAGTCTGACTTAATTGGTTCAGCTCCATCAGAGTTTCTTTTATCAAAATCTTTAGCCAATTTGTACAACTTAACGGCTTCATCAAAGTTAGGCACACTTGGTACTTCTTTTTTTCCAGCCGCAAAATCAGCAAAATCCTGCATCAAATGCTTTTCAACGTCAACATCAATACCATCAAACGAGGCCATTCGTGACCGGTCTTCCGGAATCTTGGTTTTTTCAATCCATTCTGAGTTAACAGCCAGATATAGGTTGTCCTGCGGGCGTGCATCAAGCTTAGGTTCGATGATATTACCACTACCGCCTCGAACTGCGAAGTTTTTATTCATTCAGAGAGTCCTCCCTTTTTTATCTAAATTAAAAATAGACTAAATTAATATTATCATTCTAATTATACCCTTAACATTAAAAAGTCTTTACAAAATTACTTATAAAGAGTGATATGCTTGTGCAATTTTGTGTGCAATGGCAATAAGAGCAGTACCATCAGAAAAATACCACAGGCAGCAATAATGAAGAATGGAATGTAACCCGCACGATCAATTATCATGCCGCCAAATAATGGACCAAAAGCCTGACCAATGCCACGGGCAACATTAATTTCACCCTGATATTTGCCCTTGCTGTTTGCCGGAGATAAATCGTTAATGTATGCCGGAACAGCTGGAAATGCAGTCGCTTCACCCATAGTCAGGATAAACATTGATAGTGCAAAGTGGGCAAAATCTTTAGCAAAAATCAACGTGGCAAAAGAAATTGCAAACATGAGCGTGCCAAAAATAATTTGCTGAAACAAGTTCTTAAACAAATTAGGATAGCGTGCCAAAATCACTTGAATAATGACTATTACGGCACCATTTAAAGTCCATAACAAGCTATATAAATGGAAAGGTATTCCCAATGAAACCATGTAAACTGACAGGTTAGACTCCCAATTCATGTACATTAGCCATGTCACAGCTAAAGAAATCAAGAATCCTACCATTAACATCACGTTGTACTTGGGCATAGGATCAACTTTTTGCTTCGCGCCCTTTTTAATACCGTTCTTTTTACGATTTTGGTGAAAAGTATTAATTGGACGGTAATGAATCGCTGCATTAACGCAGGCAATGGCAAATAGTGAAGCTGCTAAAATAAATAAGAACTCAATTGAAAAGTCGTAAAGATATCCTACCAGCAGCGTTCCTGTGACAGTACCGACATTTTGGGCAAAATAAATTAGATTAAAAACATAACGCCCTGAATATTTACGCAAACTTGTTGCTATTGAGTTAATTAAGGTACCATTCCAACCACTGATGCAACCGGTAAGAATAAGCCAAAACCAATATTGCGGCCAGCCATGGAAAAAAGCCATCATGAACAAAACAAAGGCATCCAGTCCTAATCCTGTAACAATTAGTGGGTATGGGTTCAGACGGTCATATAAACGTCCAGCTAAAAGCGAACCTAATACATTGCTGGCACAATTGCAAAATAAAACAACCCCTATTACAGAAAGGCTGATGTGTAATTGCTTGTTTAAATAAACCGAAGTCAAGGGCCAAACAAAACTCGACCCGATCCACGTGGCCAGCTCCCCCAGTAATAGCCAGCGTAACTTAATTTCAGTTTCTTCATGAGATCCATGTTTAAGTTTCATTTATTCAGTCCTTTCTTTTTTAGTTTCCATTTACCAGTTTAGCAAGAAGTATTAAAAAAGAACACCCCCAATAAATAGCTGAACTGGTATTTTGCATACAAAATAATATTTTTACTCTTAGAGAAAAAAGATGACCACCAGCGATTTGCTGCAATCATCTTTATTGCTTTTTAATTAATCCATAGCCTAGAAGAATTGACCCTTATTTTCCTGATAATACTTTTGGTAGCGTCCTTTATAATTATGGAACATATATTTCAACAGTAGCCACCGCTTAAAATTGCGGTCCTGATCATAAAAGACTGTTGTACCATAACGTCCTTCATGGATTAGCTCTTCTGCCATTCTTTTGGCTTCATTATCAACAGCGTATTGCTTAAACACATTTACAGGTATGCCCAGCCACAATTTATGCTTTGACTTTAACTTATTGCAGTAAACCGGCTCCTTATCGTTTAAGCTGTCATAAACATAGTCATCCACATACCATTTCGCCAGGTTATAACCATTAAGTGTTACATAAAAGCTTGAACGTCCTTGGCGCAGATTGATTTCAAAGAATTTATATTTACCATCTCGCGTATCATACTTGATGTCAAAGTTGGCCATCCCCGTATAATTGATTTTTTCCAAGAATGATTCAACTTGCTCGTATAGCTTTTCGTCATAATCAGGCAAAATTGCCATATAATTGCCAATTGATTGAGGTGTCGGATCCTCCAGCAATGGGTGACCCATACACATCATCTTGATATGATGTTCCTTATCAACATAAGCATTTAATACACGCATGTTGGAATCATCGCCAGGAATAAAATCTTGCAAGATCAAGTCTTCATGATAGCCATTTTCATAAATTTTGGTGACAATATCACGCAATTCAGTTTCATTATGAATGGTAAAAGCTTTTTTACGACCCTCAAACTGCACATCAAGCCAGGAAACAGGATCTTCCGGCTTGAGTTCCATAGGATAGCCAAAGGGAAGTTCCAGATAATTTTCTGCCTTGTAATCAGCCATCGTCACAATCTTGGTTTTAGGATATGGCAGACCACATTCTTCAGCTATCTGGTAAAAGTTTTCTTTTGAAATTAGTTTTTGTAATAAATCGTAGTCAACATAGGGAACTACAAAAACATGTTCTAATTCTTCCTTATGCTTTGCCAGCAATTCAGAATAGCCGTCTCCACACGAAATCAAAATTACCGGTTCTTCATGATCCTGGTAAATTTTCATTTGCTCACGCATAACTTCAATAAAAGTGGGATCTTCGCTGAAGCCATGATGTAACTCCACCCTGACAATTTTAGAATAACGTGTTGCCGCCAGCTGACTGTCAGCCAGCGCCTTTACGCTAATACCGTATGCCTCGTTAAACGATCGGGCCATGCCGTAAACATTAATGTCACTGCCAAGTAAAATTGGCGTAAAGTTTCGTTTCATTAATAAATTGTTCTCCTCATTAAACCAGCTTGCCCTGCTTAATCAAGTTGGCAACTTCTGGTTGAACATGCTGGTATTTGGCAACTGTGCCGTCGTAATCAACAAAGAATAATTTATACCATACTAAAAATGTATAAATAGTCCAAATTTGTCGACGATGGGATCCGTCACCCTTGTAGTTTTCATCAAGCAGAGCCAAAATTTTATCCTGCTCGAAAACATCTTGTACAAAGTCTTCACTGAATAATTCGCGCACTTGTTTATAAAAACGAGGTTCTTGCAACCATTCTTTGATTGGGGTTGGGAAGCCTAATTTTGGTCGTTTAGCCCATTCATCCGGCAAAACCTTTTCTGAAGCCTTGCGCAAAGCATACTTAGTGTCATGCTTGTTCACTAAGTAATCAGTTGGAATTGAATTGGCTCTTTCTGCAACCTTTTTATCAAGGTATGGCACCCTTAACTCCAGAGAATGAGCCATAGAAATTTTATCCGCTTTTTGTTCAATATCATTTAGCATAAAGTGGTGCAGATCAATGTACTGCATCTGCCGGACATTATCGAGATCTTTTACTTTTTTAAAGTCACTTTGGTAAATACCGTTGACAGTTAATTTATTCCGATAAGAAGGCTTTAAAACACTGTTAGCATCTTCAGATGTAAAGATAGTCGGATAATCCATGTCATAGATTACTGATTGACCAACGTAAAATTCACTTGGTTCAGCTAAATTGGTATATAAATGAACCTTACCGGGGAAGTTCGGCATTTTTTTAATTCTATGTGCCAGTTTAACCCTTGTCTTCTTCGGCAACTTTTTGCATTGGGAAGTAAAAACTTTAATAATGCTGTTGTGCGTGTGCATTCCGTAGTTAACGTAACCTGCAAATAATTCATCCGCACCTTCGCCGGACAAAGCAACAGTCACATGTTTACGTGCCATCTTGCATAAATACCATAATGGAATTATTGACGGGTTAGCATCCGGCTCATCCATATGGTATTGCATTTCCGGGAAGTCATGCATGGCCTCATCTGCTTTAACCTTGTCAGAAAAGAAATGCCAGCCTTTCATATCAGCTAAAGCCCTGGCCTTTGAAGCCTCATCATAAGTTGCATCATCAAAAGAAATTGAGAATACATCATCCGGATTTAATATACTAGTGATGTAACTTGAATCCACTCCTTCTGATAAGAAGGCACCAACCGGAACATCGGCAATATGGTGCAATTTAACTGACTCGTGTAAATCTTCGTCAATTTTATTGACAGTTTCTTCAAAACTTAAAGTGTTGGCCTTATATTCTGCATCCCAGTACTGATGGATTTTCATTTCACCATCTTTATATTCGAACCAGTGACCGGCAGGAAATCTATAAATTCCCTTGAAAAAAGTTTCATGCAAATCATTATACTGGTTCATCAAGTATGGTTTAACAGCTTCAATATTTAAACGTCTTTTAAAGCCAGGCATTGCCAAAAAACTTTTGATTTCTGAGCCTATCGTTAAATGACCATTCTCATCACTGTAATAAAGTGGCTTAATGCCAAAGAAATCGCGTGCACCATACAACGTCTGGGTATTGTCATCCCAAATTGCAAAAGCAAACATGCCACGAACACGCTTGAGCAAGCCATCCATGCCCCACTCTTCAAAGCCATGCAGAAGAACTTCTGTATCGGACTTAGTGGTAAAAGTATGACCCGCAGCAATTAATTCATCTCTCAATGGCTGGAAGTTGTAGATTTCACCATTGAAGATAATGGCCATTGTTTTGTCTTCGTTGTAAATTGGTTGACTGCCGCCACGCAAATCAATGATTGATAATCTTCTAAACCCTAAAGCAACTTTATCGTTGGTATAAAAACCATCTGAATCAGGACCACGATGCATAATTGCCGCCATCATTTTACCGATAGCGGCTTGTTTATCATTTATTTCTGGATTATAAAATGCAACAATTCCGCACATTGCTTATCTTCCCTTAATTTATGTTACTTTGTATATTTTTGTCTTTAATTTAACTTTTCTATTATATGCTAAAAGCCGGGCAATTTCCAAATTGCCCGTCGCGATTTTACTAAATATAAAAAATTCTGCGTTTGCTGGCAGCACCATAACCAAAAGCCTGAATATAATGCCTCTGAATGTCAATATTTACAATATAACCCGCAAATTCGGTTTGGTGATCAATTTGTCTTTTCCAATTCTTGTTATATTTAGTAGTTAAAGCATGGTTAGGCCCCATTAGTGCCGAACAGTTAAACAAGATATACTGAATTCCGTTAATGCGGTATTGGTCTTCGTTATGTCTGTGACCACAAAAGTAGGCAATAATGCGCGCATTTTTCACATTAGTAAAATCAAAGTCATTAGCTAAACGAAACTCTGGTGGAATTCCGTGGCTGGAATGCATCTGTCCTTTTTCACCTTGATTGAAGGCAACCAGTAACTCGTGCAGAGAACGACCATTATACTTTAAAGCATTTGAACCCTTACGATTAATCGGATTAGCGTGGCTCATAAAGATAATTTGCTTATTTGATGACTGCTCCAGTATTTCAATAATTTCTTCAATTTGATCTTCTCTCACAGCCAAAGTAAGTTTCACATCATATTTTTTTCTGCCTTGTGCATCCAAATAGTAAGGCAAATCAGAAGTATTAACGGAAATAAAGCGTAAATCATCCACATCATAGTAACAAACTCCATGTTGCCGGGAAATATAATGGACACCTTTTTGCTTATACAAGGCGGGCCACATAATCCCTTCAAACTCATTCTCAGGAAAAGAGGCTCTTAAATCATGATGTTCATCAAATTTATCATTTTCATCATGATTTCCCTTAATAAGCATATAAGGCACTTTGTCTGAAACAAATGAATCACGCAATTTAGTTAATTCACTTTCACCCAAAAAGCCGGTATCAGAGCCATCAATCCAGTCACCCAAATGAACTTTTAAACTTAAAAGTCCTGAGTCATCAAGGTAAGAAAATTCGTTAACGTGAGTTAAGCCGTTCCAGCCATAAAAGTCCATACTATTACGGTCTTTATAATGGGTATCAGTAATAATGCTGACATTAACAGAATTTTTCCCTGTGCGAATGTGGCCTTTGACTCTTTCAACAAAGCGATCCAAGTATTCTTCTACAACGTATCGTCTGCCAGTTTTGCGGTTGACAAAAGCGCGGTAGCGCTGCAGTTCAGGACTAAATCGGCGGACATATTCAGGCTCTAATTTATCTGTACTTTCCAAGCTGAGAGCTTGATGCAAAATTTTTTCTTCATCTTGGTAAACTGTCAGAGTATACGGCTGATCATTAGGTGTACCCTGTTCACCATCAACATGATACTCTCCTACCGTTAAATAATTTTGCATAGGATCAAGCTGTGCATCATTTTTCTTAAATAAAGAACGTAATTTAGCACCATTTATCTTATCAGCAAGTCCTTTAGTATACTTTAAAACACCCATATTTTGCCTCAAGCAGAAAGAAAAAGAGCTGAACACACATTCAGCTCTAAAATTATAAACTTTTTTCTAAAGCGTGTGCCGCTAAACCAATTGACAGAAGTGCATCTTTAGACAAAACTCCTTGTAATGTTTTTGGCGCTACTTCTTCAACGGCTCCAATTACTTTTAAACTGTAACTAACGACATGAAAATCTACCAGGTTGTTGTAAAACCCGTCTTCATATGGATTCTCATGATTATAAGTTAGATTAATTTCATTTTTATCAACAAAACCATCAACATGGTTAGTCAAAATCCGATCCTGCAAATCGGTTAATTGCTCCGATAACTTAATTAAAGTCAGTTTATGATCACTTTCAGTGTCATAATACTGCTCTTGACTCATGCCGAAGTATTCTTTTATTGGCTTATGCAAAACGTGCAAATTATCAATCACACGATAAACTGCCTCGGCATCAAAATCTGTTTCTTTATTTAAAATACTTTCTTGATTTGCGGCCAAGTCATCGGCCAAAGTTATTATTTCTAACTTCTCCATGGTATCCTCCTAAAGTTCATTATATATTATACCAAAAAAACAGCTATTGCACTTTTTGAAGGAAAAGTTTCTGATATTTTAGGAAAAAGAAAACAATTAAAAAATTCCAATCAATAATCTACCAAATTGTTTTTAAAAGAATAAAAATATTTTGGCGTATTTATTTATGAACGTTAATATATATTTAAGGAGAATAAAAATGAATAATATTACTCGCTGTCCTTGGAGTGACCATGATGATTCCTTAATTAGAGATTACCACGACCACGAATGGGGCAAATTAAACTTAGATGAACGTTACTTATTTGAAATGCTGGTGCTGGAACTGTTTCAGTCTGGTCTCAGTTGGTCTACAGTTTTGCATAAACGGCAAAATTTTCGCCAGGCTTTTTGCAATTTTGTTCCCGAAGAAGTTGCGCAAATGACCGAACAGGATCAGGCGCGCTTATTGCAAGACAAAGGAATCATTCGCAATCAAAGAAAAATTGCCGCTGCAATTACCAACGCACGCGCACTATTAATTATTGATGCCAAATACGGCAATTTTGCACATTATTTACAAAAATTTATTCCCACTCCTATTATTCATCATCCTCAGACAAGTGATGAAGTACCAACGACAAACAAGATTGCCCAAAAACTAGCAAGGCAGATGAAACAAGACGGTTTTACTTTTGTTGGTCCTGTAATTCTATATTCATTCCTTCAAGGCGTTGGTTTAGTCAATGATCATTTAGAAAATTGTCCCTTTAAATTTCACGGATAAAAAAAGTGAATCAAGCTGATACTTACATACTTGATTCACCATCCCATATTCAGATATTTTCGTTTTTAGACTAATTTTTTACGGATCCAGCCTGAAATCCAGTCAATGATCACAACCATAATGATGATACCCAGTAAAATGATACCAACTCGGTTCCATTGACGGTATTGCAGTGCAATGATTAACGGGTAGCCGATACCACCGGCTCCAACTAAACCTAAGATAGAAGCAGACCGAATCGAAACATCAAACCGATATAACGTGTTTGAAATTAAAGCCGGCATTAAGTTAGGCAAAGTAGAAAACATAATAATATTTGTCTTTGAACCACCGACAGCAGTAACTGCTTCGTTAGGACCATCATCCAGATTTTCAATTGCTTCAGAAAAGAGCTTGGCGAGCATCCCCACTGAGTGAAAGCCTAGTGCCAAAACACCGGCAGCAGAACCTGGTCCGACAGCTTTAATAAACATTAAGGCTAAAACAATTTCTGGAAATGATCTGATTATTGCCAGCACAATCTTGCCTGACCGTGAGACATACCAGTGCTTGTGCTTAGTATTTGCGGCCCAAAAAGCAAAGGGCAGTGAAATAATGGCAGAAATGAATGTTCCTAAAAAGGCAATGCAGACAGTTTCCCATAATTGCGACAGCAGGTCTTCACCTGAGCCGTTATAGACATAAGACCAATCAGGATGAAAAATGCCAGAAAAGATCGCACCGGCAATTTGTCCGGCTGTTTCTTTGATTCCACCAAAATCGATTCCTGTGCATGACCAAATAATTAAGACTGCTGTAACAATTGCTATGAGCCAGTGCAAAACACGTTTTTTGACATCTATGGGCCTAGGAGGCAATTTTTTCATACTTGTATCCATTATTGCATCAACGCCTCCCGTGATTTAGATGAAACATAATCAATCAGTACCACTACTATAATGATCACGATAATAATTGTACCTGTCTTAGGATAATCAAAGATTTGCAGTGTCTGTTGCAGATACAAACCAATACCACCGGCACCGATATAACCTAAAACAGTTGAAGCACGCACGTTAATTTCAAATGCATACAAACAATAGGAAATAAAATAGGTAATAACCTGAGGCAAAACCGCAAAGACAATGATTTGCAGCTTATTAGCACCAACAGCCGTTAGGGCTTCAATTGGACCCGGATCAATAGTTTCAATTGCTTCATAAAACAGTTTGACCACAATCCCGAACGTACAGATAGCCAAGGCTAAAACACCGGCTACTGGCCCTATACCGACAATAGCTACGAAGATAGCACCTAAAAGCAAGTCAGGAACTGTTCTAATGATATTCATAATAATCCGCAATATCCCAGTAAGTGCTTTATTTTTCACAATATTGCGGGCAATAAGCAAAGAGTAAACAAAAGCAATTACAGAACCGATTGCTGTACCCAAGATAGCCATCTTAATAGTTTCCAGCAAAAGTGGCACTACTGTACCCAGATAAGACCAGTCAGGATGCAGCATTTGCAAGAAAATGTCGGCAAATTGCCCAAAGTTGGCAAACAAGGCACCTAAGTCAGTTTTGGTTTCATTAGTAGAAATGAATAATCCAGCAATAAAAAGCAGTACCCAAAGCAAATTTAAGATTTTAAATTTTTTCTTAGGCAAAGCCTTCAGCTTTTCTTGTTCTGAGCTACTCATCTTCATCACCACCGGAATAGATCTGATCAAACGTTGCTGCTGGAGTATCAGACATTTTGCCGTCATAGATAATTTCACCATTACGAACTCCAATAACCCGCTTGCCGAATTCCTGTGCCAGTTGCACGCTGTGCAGGTTAATGACAACAGTCATGCCATGCTTTTCATTAAGCATCTGCAAGTCTTTCATCACCCGACGTGAAGTCTGCGGGTCAAGTGAAGCTGTTGGCTCATCCGCCAGAATAATATCCGGGTTTTGAGTCAAGACACGCGCAATAGCTACCCGTTGCTGCTGTCCACCGGACAATTCATCAGCCCGAGAGTAAACTTTGTCTTCAAGATCAACTTGTTGCAAAGCATCATAGGCTCGTTGTTTATCTTCTTTAGTAAAAAGGTTTAGAGTGGATTTCCAAGTTGGATAATATCCCACTCTGCCAGTTAAAACGTTACGCATCACACTTGAGCGCTTTACCAAGTTAAAACTTTGGAAAATCATCCCAATATGACGACGCAAGGTTCTTAACTTTTTACCTTTGGCCTTAGTAATAGATTCACCATTAATTAAAATATCACCCTCGGTAATATCAATTAAACGGTTAATCGACCGTAAAAGCGTTGATTTGCCGGCGCCAGATAGACCAACAATAACGACAAATTCACCTTTATTGATAGTTAAATTGACGTCTTTTAAACCAACAACATCTTTGCCATAAACTTTTTTAACGTTTTTTAATTCGATTATTGGCTTAACTGCAGAATCTGCCATTATATACTTCCTTTGTATTCCCTATTTTTTGGTCGATTCAATAACTTTTTCATATTTACGCACAACGTTAAAGTCACTGTCTTTAGTGTGAACGTATCCTTCATGGGTGTAAATACTCTCTATGACTTTTTTACCCTTCTTAGACTTGCCAATATCGATAAATGCCTTGGCCAGCTTCTTTCTGAATGAATCAGACATGCTGGGAACAACGGAAATTGTATCGTTTGGAATAGGCTTAGTAAAGTAGATTGGTACTACTTGACTCATGATTTTAGGATTGTCGTCTTTCACAATTGTCCGCGCATCTTCAAATACAAATGCGGCATCTGTGTCACCATTGAGGACATTCAAAACAGCTTGATCCTGACCAGTCACAGTGACTAATTTGCAACTCTTGCGTACATCAAGACCCTTTTCCTTTAATTCAGCAATCGGGAAAACGTAGCCGGCTGAAGATGTTGGGCTTTGAATAGAAATTGACTTGCCTTTTAAATCTTTCCAACTCTTAATTTTAGAATTTTTCTTAGCTACAATCTCAGCACGATAGAAGTTAACCAGTTCCTTTGTTGGACGTCCGTTTGGTTGTTTAACTCCATATCTTTGTGCTTGAAGCAATACATCTGCTGCTCCTTGCTTATGAGCTAAAATGTAACCATTTGGCGGTAAGAAACCTACATCAACTTTTTTGGACTTCATTGCTTCTACCACGGTGTTATAGTCGGTAGACATTGAAACGTGAACTGGAATACCTAAACGGTCTGACAGCATCTTTTCCAGTGGCTTTGCACGAGACTCCAACTTAGTGGCTGCCTGACTTGGAACGAATTGGACGTTCAATGATTTGGGCGTGCCGCTATCCTTGCTCTTTTCCTTATTTGAGCAGGCAGTTGCCATTAATGCCACTAAAAAAACAGCAGCACAAGCTAATATTTTTCTAAATTTTTTCATCATGCCCTCCCAGACATAAAAAAAGACTTTAGCTAAAAACACAAATGTGAATTAAACTAAGTCTTTCAATAACACTTTTACTAAAAAAGCGAACAATACCTTTTTGAAAGGAACGAAAAGGCTTTTTTGCAAAAACTTCAATGAACGCTAGGCGCCGTTGATATTTTTGCATTACCTTCACTCTCCTTTCGACATACTGTATTTATTCTATCAAATAATAGCAGAAATGTTTTATTTAGAAAAGAGAATTGACTATAAATCTTATTTTGTTTAAGAAAGTTTATTTAATTCCTATTATGCAGCTTTTTTAGATTTTTGAAATATCAGCAAACTATTTCTTAGTAGAAGCAATTACTTTATTGTATTGACGAATAATGTCGTAGTCGCTGTCTTTTGCGTAAGTATAACCTTCTTGGTTATAAACATTTTCAATAATCTTCTTACCTTCTTTAGACTTGCCGATAGCAATAAATGCTTTAGCCAGCTTCTTTTTAAAGGATTTTGGCAAACTTGGGATAACTGAAATAGTATCGTTAGGAATACGCTTGGTGAAGTAGATTGGTACTACCTTGCTCATAATCTTCGGATCATCATTCTTAACATTATTACGTGCGTCTTCAAATACGAAAGCAGCATCAGTATCACCGTTTAAAACGTTTAAGACACCTTGATCGGCACCCTTAACAGATACAGTCTTGCAACTCTTGGTTACATCTAATCCCTTTTGCTTTAATTCAGCAACTGGGAATACATAGCCAGAGTCGGAAGTGATATCCTGAACCGAAATTGACTTACCTTTTAAGTCCTTCCAGCTCTTAATTTTTGAACCCTTCTTAACCAGGATTTCGCCTCGATATGAGTTAACTAATTTTTTGGTTAGAACGCCATTTGGTTGTTTAATGCCATAACGAACTGATTGTAAAAGCAGGTCAGCTGCTTTTTGCTTGTGAGCCATAATGTATGCGTCTGAAGGCAAAAAACCGACATCAACTTTCTTTGACTTCATAGCTTCAACTAAGCCATTGTAGTCAGTTGACATTGAAACATGTACTGGAATACCAAGGCGTTTGGACAATAGTTTTTCCATCGGTTTAGCCCTTGCTTCCAACTTATTGGCAGCTACACTTGGTACGAACTGAACGTTGAGTGATTTTGGCGTATTACTACTTGAACTAGACTTCTTACTTGAATTGGAACATGCTGTAGCACCAACTGTTAATAACAGTACGAAACATGCTATCAGAAACTTTTTGATTTTGGTCATTTGTTTTTTACACTCCTAATAAATACATTTACCATAACTTCATTTTGCTTAAGCATAAACATTGTTGTCACTTTCATGGCAATACATTCATGTAAATATCCAAATAAAATCGATCTGAATTAACTTCTGCTTCTATTTTCCATTAACATCCTCCCGAAATTAAGCAAATAAAAAAGGCAAAATATGCCTACTGCATATCATGCCTAAGTAGTTATTCTGAAAGAAAAACGAACGGTTAACGAAGATAATTGTAAAGTATTTAAATAGGAAAATAAATTATAGGTTTTCCCTGTTACTTTCATTGCCCTCAACCTTCCAAACAGTATAATTACGTTCATTTCATACAGATAATACCATAAATATTCGCAATCACGCAAGGAAATATCGGATTTTATTTCGTTATTGTATTATGAAACTGAACTTTCCGAACATCAATAGCATGATACTTTTTAAGGTTCCTTATTTTGCATAAAAAAGACACACGAATTATTTATCGTATGTCTTTCATTTTAGAACTCTATTTATTTTTACGTTCTGGCTTAATTGGATTATTGTCAATATCCGTTCTGACAATTAGGACATCAGCCAAAGCATGTTGATTAACGTATTCTGTAACAGAACCCATCAACATTCTTTCAACTGCATTTAAACCAGTTGCACCCATAATAATCAAATCATTATGATGGTCTTTAATAAAGTCATAGGAAATAATTGCTTTCGGGCTGCCATAACGAATGTGGTAATCAATATCATCAAAACCCAAATTGTCATGAGCCCATTCCTTTAAACTCTTAAGATATTTTTCTGAATCTTGCGTCATCTGATAAACGGTATCGCCTGTAATCAGCGTATCTTGCATCTCACCTAAAAACTGTCTGGTATCAATTACGCTTAAAACATCAATGTGAGCATTTTCCGTCATTGCAATTTTAACTGCTTTATCAAAGGATCTTTCTGCCGACTCTGACCCGTCGACTGGAACTAAAATACTAGCTTTTTTCGTTTCCATGTTCTCACCCTTTTGAAATATATTGTTCTTTTGTTTATTTTACCATAATTTCGATATACTCTTGGCTTTTTTTATAATTGTTTATATACTTGTTTATTGCTAAAATTAGGTGTAATTGTCAAACGTAAAGGTGGAGGTATCATGACCCAAAAACTAAAAAATCAATTAATTGGCGTAAAAAGTGGCCGTAATTTTCGTGAGCTTGGTGGCTATCAAACTAGCAGCGGCAAAACCGTCAAAATGCACAAATTGCTTAGAACCGCTAATTTGGCAACGCTTGATAAGACAGATCTGAAGTTTTTACAAGATTATGGCGTAAAATACGTTGTTGACTTTAGGAGCAAGGACGAAGTTGACCGAGAACCTGATCGTGTACCTGAAGGTGCTGTTTACAACTTCGATCCGGTATTTAGCGAAGATTTGACTGAATCTTCAAAGGGAATTGATGAGATTCTCAGCGAAAAGCATCAGGATCCTAAAGCTGGATTTGATCATATGTTTTTAGCCTATGATGACATGATTAAAAGTGAGTCTGCCCAAAGAGCCTACCGCCACTTTTTTGACGTGTTGCTGGCTAATGATCAGGAAAATCAAAGTGTAATTTTTCATTGTACTGCTGGCAAAGATCGGACTGGTTTTGCGGCATTATTAATTTTATCGGTTCTTGGCGTACCATTTGAAACAATCAAAAAAGATTATCTTTTAACAAACGTTGCCACCAAAGACTTTGTTCATAATTTTTTACAAAAAGCTAAAGATGAAGGAGCAAATGACGCAACCCTAAACATCTTAAAAGACTTGCAAACTGTACATTCTGAATACATTGACTTTGTACTTACAACTATAAATAAAAATTATGGTAGCGTTGAAAACTACTTACGTGATATTATGAGATTAACTGATGATGAAATCAGTAAGTTGCGTGAAATTTATTTAAATTAGGTTTAATGGTAAGGAGAAATTTTATGACTAAAACAAAAACTGTTTATTTTGGTGCAGGTTGGTTTAATGATAAGCAAAACGATGCTTACAAAAAGGCAATGAAAGCTTTAGAAGAAAACCCAACCATTGACCTTGGAAACAGTTATGTTCCTTTGGATCATCAATATAAAAACATCAGCGTTGAGGAGCATCCCGAATATCTGCGTGATCGTGAATGGGAAACTGCAACTTACCGTGGCGATTTAACCGGTATTAAAGCCAGTGATGTTATGATCGGGGTATATCTACCTGATGAAGAAGACGTAGGTCTTGGTATGGAACTAGGCTATGCTTTATCACAAGGAAAATACATTGTGTTGGTCATCCCTGATGAAGACTACGGCAAACCAATTAATCTAATGAGTTGGGGCGTTTGCGACATTGCCCTTAAAGTGAGTGAATTAAAAGATTTTGATTTTAATAAGCCTCGCTTTGGCTTTTATGATGGTGCTGTTTATTAAAAATACCATTTTCTTGAAGTAAAACTAAATAAGACGAATAAAAACCGTTTCTAGCGAAACGGTTTTGTGTGAGCAAGATATGATTGTTCAAGGCATTTTAGCTTAGTGCATAAAATTAACTGCATATTATTAAATTAGCTCTATCTTTGCAATTTAAAATACCTTGTAGTTCTTTTACGCTATGAATTCTGCTCTAATACTTAATTGCACCATAAAGGTATCCATGCTAAAATACATATGTAAGAAAAAGGAAGACTTACGCCATAAGTCTTCCTCACGTAGAGCCGCCACAAAGGACGGTAACTGCGCTTATAGTTATAATTTTTTAAATTTATAAACCGCCCAGCTAGTATCTAGGACGGTTTTTGATTTGCTCATTTATCATGATGCTTGTCAATAAACATTAACAAGGTCAAGATAAACATGCCAAAGTTAAGCATTAAACTTAACGCTTCGGCAGTGCTCATCAACTGCTGCTCCTTTCTTTTGGGAGACTGAAGTATGAATAAAAATTGTTCATAGGCCTCACTTCCTTCATGAAAGCGGCAGCTACCGTCCTTTTAACTTTTCTACGCTAATTAAATTATAACAAACCAATCTCAAATATTAACCGGATTTTAGGAAAATTACCTATAATCATATACACCAAGCCATTAAAATGGCTTGGTTTTTATTTTGAAGGTTATTTCAGTAGTTACAATACCTATATTAATGTACGCCCCAAATGCTAATCATGCCTCTGCCATGGTATCTGCCGTTTATAATTTTGAAGTAAGGTCTGCCCCAGCAGATAGTTCGTTTCTCGTAGTATAGCAATTAAAGTTATGGGAACAAATAAAGCGACACTCTTTAAAACAAATTTTCTATATCTAAATTATTTATTCTGTCAAATAATCTAAAATGCGAAACATTGCCCTTTTATTTTCCTTAGGAACAGGATGCTGAATAATTTGTTTAGCTGTTTGTTTAAACACAGAACCAGATAGATATTGCGCGTCGTTGACCACAATTTCTTTGATATTATCTGTTTCTGGTTCTAAGTGAAACTGCAAACCAACGGCTTGTTTACCCAAGACAAAACCCTGATTTTGTAAATTATCATTGGCAAATAAGACCTCAGCTTCTTCTGGTATTTCAAACATCTCTTCATGCCAATGTAATACTTCTAAACTTTCAGGCAAACCGCTAATTAATTTGGACTGCAACTTGACCGGACTCCAGCCCACTTCTTTAACGGGGGCCTTTTTAACCAAATAGCCTAAAGTTTTAACAATTTGTTGTGCGCCAAAGCATACTCCTAAAACAGGCTTTTTTTCTTGAAGTAGTTGCTTAATTAGCTGGCGCTCCTGCTTAATCCATGGCAGATCATCATTTGGACTCATAGGACCGCCTAAAATAACTAGTAAATCTGTTGTGGCAGCAGCAGGCAAAATACCGAATTGGTAGGGATGATATACATAAAAGTCATGATGATGCAGATCAGACCATTCCTGAATTGAACCAGGGCCTTCGTTTGGCGTGTGTTGTAATACATTAATTCTCATTATTTTGCTCCTTTTAAAATAATTTAGCATCATAATGTTTTTAATAAAATATTATAATAATGTTTTAATATTATTATAATTTAATGATAAAATAAAATTTAAGTCTATACAGTAAAAAGATTAATTTTTTTATTGCGTAGCCTTATTAAATTTAATTTGAAAGGTTCAAATGATGCTGAAGTATAAACTTAATCCGAAAATCGCCTTATTCTTAATGGGCATTTTACAATTTTTAATTGGTATTCTTTTTATTTATTATCACAAAGATAAGATAGCTATATATACTTACTTTTTCTTTGGTTTAATATTAGTGCTAGGCACTATTTTCATTAAAACCACCCACCCTGTAAAAATTATTCAAAAAGCTAATCTGGATGGCGGAGAAAAGTTTTGCAAATACTTAATTTTAGCAGCTTTGGCATTTTCGCTTCTAGTATTAATTTTTGATAGGAATAATCTAACTTCGTATATTCCACAGATTGATGCATACTTATTTTTTATCCTATTTTAACCTATTGGTTCCAGGAAAAGTAGTAAATAAAAAGTACTGCAACAGCTCAATCAAAACATGCGATACTTTTTAATTTCCAATTCCAAAACGAATTGGATTTTTTTTGCATATAAATCCCAACAGCTTTATTTTTGATACTTACAACATAATAGCCCCGTTCTTTAGTTCCACCTTGAAACTCGCTAATTTTCTGGCAGCGATCACTTGTTTTAAGAGAATGTAAAAATTTCGCTGTTTTTCTATTAGTTGCTACTTGGTTAATTTCTCGTGTATCGTGATTCCTTATTATGTGATTAACCTGGTACTGTGCTACGTCAGGTACATAGTCATTTGATGACCAATAGTAAAATAAAAAAAGACCAACGGCAACAATGCACGCGAATATAACAAATTTTACTTTTCTAGTCATAGGCGATCCCTCACTGATAAAATTAACTATATAATAACTCAATATATTTAAAAAGTGTTACAGTTTTAATATTTTAGTAGTAACTAGGTCTGATCCCAGTAGATTATAACTTCTCGAACTTATTACATAGCAAGTTGATAAGGATTGAATGATGCCTTTGCCTGATAATGCTCTCTCTTCTGATGTGATTTTTATAATTTTAGATTACTACGGTTTTCAGTTAGTCTTTTTCCAAAAAACAAAAGCAGGATAACTATTTTATTAAACTCTTATAAATTTATGGATAACATTATCGTACTTTCTGCAAGTTTAAATAAAAAAGTTAAAAATGAAAAAGCTTCAGTTCTACTATTACAATTGGAAGGAGTTTAAAATTTTTTTAGATTCCTTACCAGATAAAGATGTTGCCAAAAAGATACACATCGCAGTAATTAATTAATATAAACTTTCATGATCACATAACACTAGATTATAAAAGTAAGAGGGGTTGAGGATAATGTTTCCACCATTTGTAACACCATACTGAAAATTCTGTAATTTGTGCTAATTATACTGGTAGTTATTAGCGCAATATTATGTCAAAAGACACGAAAAAGAAGTCTTTAACAGACTTTGAACTCATCTTAAAAGCTTTGATATGTGTTTAACCTTTGGTATTATACTTGTCTTTAGGTTCCGGTACTCTGGTACATAATTTTTACGCTTAAAGCTAACTTTTCAATTTATATTCAAAGAATAGTAGATGTATGGTCAATAATTGCACTATGGGTTTCTGGACATTAATTATGCTTTTGGCAACATACTATGACCTAAAGCTGCGCAAAAAATATGGTGCTGATCCGCAAAATTTAAAATACTTCCTGTATTAAATTATTCTCTACTGGGAGTATTTTTAGTTACAAAAATCATAGTTCATATTATTAATTCAAACTGACTAAATAGCAGAGCTATTCGTTTAAATAACTAGCGACTTAAATAAATACCTACAAAATTATTTTCAACAATCTTTCCAACGTCAAAAGCAAAGCACAGTTGAAAGAACATGATATCTTGTTTAGACTCATAGTAGCGGTTTAGTTAAAATTACATATATATGATAAAAGATACAGAATACCAATTCGATTTTGACAGAGCTATTTTCGGATAAGAGGTTTAAAGGTGCTACGAAAAATAAAAGTCTTGCTTTACTTGCTAGTTACAATTGCTACTATCGCCCTGTTCACTAACATTTTTCATTCCTATGATGACAGTTCTTTACCTGATAATCCCACCATTGTGGAAATTCATGGTTCAAAAAAACTTAATAATTCGCAAATTAGGAAATGGCAAAAAACTGATAGTAAAGAATGGAACAAAAAATATAATAAAAAAAGGTTTTTTGTCATATTACAAAAGTTTGCTCATTCTAAGAATATTTCTTTAGTTAAGCTAAGAATTAATAATTTTAATGGCCATAAAAGCAAAATAGTTTATAGTTTTGGCAATGATAATAAAGATTATTCGCTTTATAAAGATAAATCTGTTAAAAAATTATCAAATAAAAAGCTACAGTTAGAAGATCTTTATGGAGTATATTGTACTAATGCCAAAAATGAAGCTTTGGGCGATTTGCTTTCATTACTCCATTCACACAGATTAAAAGCACGAACTGAAGATAACTCCCTATCATTTAATTATATTTTGCATTTACTTCTAACGGAATTAAGTAGTACCAATGTGGTCATATTTTTGGGTGTTATCAGCATTTTGTTCATTGTAATGGTGCTCGAAAAATTATATCGCTTCAAAGCTTATGGCATAATGAAAATTAACGGCTTAAATAACTGGCAGCTTTTTATGAACGACTTAAAAAGAGAAGTACCTTTATTAGTTACAACTCTCGGCTTAATTGTAATATTCATAGTCGTTTGGGGGTCTTATTCATTTACTGCTAAAGGTTGGACAACTTTTTTACCCTACCTGCTACTCGTATTATTGATTTTATTTTTAAGTTTCTTCTTCTTAAACGTCTTATCCTATCTAGTTCTGGTGTTATTAAAGCCTTATGCCGCAATCAAAGGCGAAGAACATTCAGGAGCGTTTTTATTAATTGGCTATCTTTTAAAAATAGTGCTGCTGGCCTTAATAATGCTTAATGCGATAGCTTTATATAAGAATTACCAGATTTATACAAGAGACACGAGTATCATCAAAAAGCTTTCCGCTAAAGAAAATGGCTATTCACTAGATCTTAGTTGGCATATTTCGGACAAGGCTGAAGATATGAAAGTAGCGCGAAAGGTTCATAAATTGGTGGTAGAGTCTCCACAAGCAATTGTTTCAAAAAATTCACAGGTATTCAGACCAGCAATACGGGATGTTCAGCCTGAAAATGGCAATGTGATTACTGCCAATAAAAACTTCCTGGCAAAGAGTGGTCTCACTTCTAAACATATTAAAGTTTCTGAAAATAATGTCTTGCTCTTAATACCAAAGAATCGCTTAGATCAACTGGGAGAAGCTAAAAAGGAGCTGAAGACCTTTCTTAAGTTTCAAAATAAGTTACCTAACCGCTATCGCAAGCAAAAAAAGATACCAACGATTCAGGTCATTCCGATTGCAAGTGACCAAAAGGTCCTTAATTATACCGTTCGTGACGAGATACTATCGTCTATTTCATTTAATCCGCTAATTATCGTGGTGAATGATAAGCTGTTATCGGATGATTTCTATTTGTCAACCAACAGCCAAGGAATGATTCGCTTTCCCAATCTTAAAGCCATGCAACGATTAGTGCAGCGTTTAGGTTTAGCCTCCTATACTATTGGAATTACAAGCCAGCAGGCATTGCTTTCAGATTATGTCGCAAAAGCGAATAAAGAGCTGCTCCTGTTAACTATGACGACGATCATATCACTGCTGCAATTAATTTTTATTATCTTGTTTGTCAGTTCAACCTTCTTACAAAGCCAGAGACATAAAATGGCGGTTTATCAGGTATTTGGAAAATCTAACGCTAAACTAATCTGCGCGTTTTTAATTGTTAATTTGGGGTTCGATTTCTTAATGATTAACTTGGTTTTAGCTAAAAGAGGATATTTAAACTTAATGCCGCTTACTTTAGGTTACCTTTTAATAGAAGCAATTATGATTTTATTAACTTATATTCACGCACAGCACAATTTATTAATTACCCTTAATCACGGAAATTAGGAGCGAAAAATTGATTAAAGTAGAACATCTTACTAAAAAGTTTCAAGAAAAAGTTATCTTCGAAGATATTAATTGTACTTTAGAAACAGGTAAAACATATGCTATTGTGGGCAAAAGTGGTGCTGGTAAAACAACTTTTCTTAATATTTTAAGCGGACTTGAGCAACCTTCATCCGGAAAAGTAATTATTACTGACTTAACTGTTAATGGTAAAAATCGCAAAAAACTATTTCGCACGTTTTTTGGCTTTATTTTTCAAAATTTTGGGTTAATTGACACGGAGACCGTCAAGCAAAACCTGGAATTAGGCTTAGCTAATCAGAAATTAACTAGAGGGCAAAAAAGCGAACGAATGCATGCGGCTTTAAAGCAAGTGGGACTGGAAAAAATGCCGTTTAATCAAAAAGTATATACTCTCAGCGGAGGTGAGCAGCAACGGATAGCGCTAGCCCGCATACTTTTAAAAACCCCCAAAGTGATATTCGCGGATGAACCAACCGGTTCGCTAGATTCAGAAAATAGCCAAGTAGTGCTAAAAACCTTGTTAAATAATTTTGATCCCGCTGCCACAATTGTGATAGCAACTCATGATCCGAGTGTTTGGCAAGAATGTGATTACCTAATTAAAATTGAAGATAAAAAGATTAAAATAATTTCCAACTAATAACATCCGTAAAATTAAGATTAAACACAAAGAACTAACACACGATTCATTCGCATGTTAGTTCTTTTAATTTTATTGCAAATTCTAATTCAAACTATGACAATAATTTTCCGAGCCAATTGTTTTTAACTTGAAAAGCTCCAAGCTATCTATAGCTTGGAGTCAAAATATTAGCAAAAGTATTTTTAAAAAATCCCTAATCTATTTTTAATAAAAATTTTATCATATATCACTGTGCTTGCTTTTAATAACTAATCGTTCAAAGCAACTTTTCTGAATATAAAATATACTGCTGCTAGTGCACATACCTGAACTACTCCAAGAAGAATGCTGACACTGTTTAAAGCAGTGAAATTCTTAAATAGCAAGTAAGATACAACTGGGGGTATAACAATAATTGCAACCGCTACACCCGCAAAAATTTTGTTAAGAGCTTGCAGTTGCTCTCTTCCTGTATATTCCATTCCAGCAAATAATACAAGAAGTAAAACCATAATCCACAACATTTTTTTACCTCATAAATACTTTATCGTTTATTTTGTTGATCGACGATCTTTAAACATATAAAAGAAGCCTAACAGAATAAGCAAAACTATTAGAGAATAAAAAGACGGTATAATTTGGCCAAATTGAAAATTATGTATTACTAAGTCATAGGCTAATAAGGCAATGGAGGTTAATATCAACACCATTCCGCGATTAGTTCTAAGAAATTTGATTATTGGTTTATCTTCATAAATTTTACCCAAACACCAACATGAAATGATCAAAGCTGTAGTTGCTATAATTTCAGTCATGAATTATCCTCCTTTCCAAACAAATGTATAAAAGACATATTTTTACGTCGTTATATGTAAGATAACGACTTTTTAATCAGCGAAATAAACCAAATATAATTATTGATTTATTTCTAAACTAAGAATAACATTAAATCATTATTAATAATGTGCAAAATCAGCACATTGTTTTAAGAGTAATAAACTTAAAAAGAGTGCAACCATGAGTAATTTTGGCAAAACAATTCATAAACTTAGAACTACACGTAAAATGACCCAGCAAGAATTAGCACAGGATTTGTTTGACCGCAGCACAATTTCTAAAATTGAGAATGCTGAATTATCAACGACTTACGAAAATGAACTTAAATTAATAGAACGATTGGGTCTAAACCCTAATGAGTTTGAATATATTAGTAATGGTTATCATATCAGTACCAAAAATCAGCTATTGCATCGGTTTTTAAACCTTGACGGCAGCATTGATCAAGACGAAATAAAAAATTTGCTAGAGGATTGCCTTTGGGTCAAAAACGATAATGATATTAAACGTATTGCCATTATCCTTAAATCCCTATTATTAGTTGATAAACCAAAGGGATATACTCATGCACAAGAACTTGTTCAACCAATCTGGTTCGACTCCCTTAGTGATCTCCAAGTTTTCACAGTTACAGATATTACAATCCTTAATTCCATCTTATTTGCTTTTGATTATCGAACAGCAAACGAAATTATTGCCAAGATTATTGCAAATATAGACAATCATTATCCGTTTATGAAAACTCTGAAAACTAATACGCTAATTAATCAGGCAATAATACAAATGACGCATCACAAATTTAAGTTAGCTGTCACTACTTTAAATAGTTTAAAGCCTTTATTAAAGAGTCTAAGACAGTATGATAAATTGCTTGTTGTTAATGCTCGAATTGCAATTTGTCAAAAGCACAAATTAGAAGCACTAGAACAGATTAGTTTATTAGAAAAAATTGGTGCTGATAATTTAGCAAGGCATTTAAAACAGGAAATCGAAGAATTTTTTAAATAGCAATTATTTTTAATTAGAGTTATCAAAAATACACAATAAAAGTTCTATAACTTGACCAGATATTGATATTGCACCTATTTACAAACTAAATATAAAATAGAATAAAATCATTATTTAGGAGTCCAAATTGATCATAGACACTAAGAAACTGCAAAAAGCAGTCATGGAAAATAAGAAAAAACACGGTTTCACTACCACAGATATTGAGTTTGAATTATTGCGATTACATGGAGAAGCTAATGAGTTATTTGAAGCTTGGCGCAAGAATAATAAGGAAAATATCAATGAAGAATTAGCCGATGTAGGGATATTCTTACTAGGCATTGCAGAAATGCTTGGCAGTGATTTGGGTGAAGACATTGTTAATAAAATGAAAATAAACGAAAAAAGAATATACAAAAATGGCGTTAAACTTGGTCCTGCTGATACAGATAAATAGACCGATAGCTTTAGTTTAATAACAGCATGGTCAAGCTATCAGCTATTTATTCAATTCTTACAAAAGTTTAGGAATAGGCAGATATTTTTGACCTGCATAGGTTTTGTTATGCTTTTTATGACTTTAATGGAACTTATATATTAGCCTAAAAACTGTTTAGATCTTATTTCTCTGGAAGCTGGTCTGGTATTCTTACTATTTACCGAATGAAATACTCAAAAATAGCTATTTTGGAAAAATACAATCTTGACTTGATAAAGGTTCCGAAATTTTCTCAATTTCGGAACCTTTTTATGATACAAAAATGCACCCAATAGCTGACTTTTACTATTAGGTGCATTTTATTGTAAATTTAATTTCTAAAAAATTATTTATTTGACAGTTTTTTGCTTGGCGTTTTGCTGTGCTTCTTCAGCTGTATTGATAGGACTTAGTCTAACACCGGCAATAAATCTAACATCACTCGCTTTGACATAGCTATCACCAAAATCTACTTGATCACCGCCTCTTCCGTCTGGCTTATCAGTGGCATAAAACCTATGACCCTTCATATGGTAAAACAGGTCGGCTTTATTTTCGGCTGGCACCCAAATATAAATCAATTTATCTACCTTTATATTACCTCCCTGTTTCCTGATTCTTTGTCCATCATTATCTTGCTTGGTGCCATCGGCATTATAGACGTCTGTATCTTGATAAAATCTAATATAAGAATAATGCTCAAGGTCATAATAATGATGCGGAAGTTCTTTTTGAACTTTAACGTCCAGGCAATAGAGCCAATTATTCGTTCCTTTAATACGATAAATAGTAGGATTAGGGATAGCCGAATGACCAATTTCTTCTGCATATTTATCTTCTTCAGCACGGTCGACTACGAAGGTAGTACCTTTTTTAGCCTTTTTAACAGTTTTGACCCCATTATCGATCTTATAAATTGGTGCACCGCCGTCGCTTGTCACTGTTGCAATAGTTTCTTCAGTGTTTGAAGCAGTGATTTTGCCCAAGTTGCTGGCTCTCACATATTGCTTTGCGGGACCACCAATACGGTAATAGCGCAAACCATTCTTAAACTTAACGGTACCGCCATAGGTTGTAATGGAAGTTCCTTTTCTTATTAAACGATAGTCAGCCCTGCGTGAGCTGGTAGCATAAACATAGGAATTATGCTTAACTTCACGTTTAACACCGTCAATGTTATTAGCTTTGATATATTGCTTTTTCCCGCTAATTTTATAGTATGGGGCATAGGGCTTGAAATCTAGGATTAATGGCTTTTTATCAACTTCAATCCGGCGAAAAGCTGGATATTTAGCATCTACCTTTTGTCCATCTTCATCGTATGCTTGTGACGTATACATAACAGTTCTTATAGCACTGGGAATCTTTGCTTGAACAGTATGGGCTTGATGATTAAATGTCCAAATGGCTGTTAAGCCTAAAAAACCAGCTGCTAAATAATGAGTAATTTTTTTATTCATATGTTTTAACCTCTCTTCTCCAAAAAATGCTATCTTTATTTTTGATTGTCTAATTTCTGCAATCAAAACAAGGAATCATATAATTTTATTCTGTGCCTTTCTTGATAATTAATGAAGGTAAAAAATG